>JBBUJJ010000001.1:0-17963 GCA_038054895.1 Patescibacteria group bacterium
GACCACTTCCCGAACTTTTTCAGACAATTCTAATCCTGTTTCCCATGGTCCAACTCTTTCATATAAATCTTTCCAGTTTATTTTTTCGCCATCGGGACCCTCTTCGGATTCAAGAAGAACAAGGGTGTCCTCTATATTTCTAAGTCTTGGCCGGCTTGGTATTGGTTTTTCTGTTTGTGGAGGTTTCTCGATCATAAAAACACCCTATCAGTTTTTCAGAAAAATTAATAGAGATAACCCCAAGTTTGGAGCTTATCGCTGTCTTCACTCCAAGTCGCGCCAATGTCAGTTCGGTAGAACATGTTAATTAACATAATATTATCAATTCTGCCGTAGGTTTGTTTGCGGGCTTCCTCCATTGTTGTGCCCGAGCCGGTGACGACTAAAACATAGGAACTGTTGCCGGCGACCCGCCAGGTGTTGTCGACTATCTTTACATCGCCAAGATGAATGCCATCTATGGTCGGTTTTTTGAAAAGAATGGAAAGGTCTTTGTATATTTCCATACTGCGCCGGTCATCATATGGAAATGGCGGAACAACGCAAACTACCCCGGCCTGGAACCCTTTTTTTGTTTTCAGCTCATATTGTTGATGATTGGCAAGGGCATAAAGAAATTCGCCCCACTCATTTAAAATCCCCTCCATCATTATGCTAATAGTTGGATAGCCGAAACGCGAGGTGTATTCAAGCGGATAAATGCCTCGGCCGTTGACCATGCAGTTAATGTCGATACAGCCGACATACCCCGTCTTTCGGAGTCCTTCTTCCATTTTGCCTGTTGTTTCTCTAAATAATTTATTCGGATCTGACCAAAACATTGCTGTTCCCATCTCACCGGTCATTTCTCCCAGTTCTCCGGGGAATAATTTTTTGTGTTCAAAATTGACATTGATAGGGTAAATAAATTCATTTCCGTTAAAAAAAGCGCTGATGGCAACTTCAACGCCAGATGCGAATTTTTGGAGCTGGAATTGCTTAATCCTTTTTTCCAGAACCTTTTTATTTTGCTCAAGGATCTCGTATAAATCTTTTCCATCTTCTTCCTTGCCTGAAAATAAAAGACCCCTGAAATCTCCGGCAGAAAGACCGGAGGGTTTATAAACGTATCTGCCGGGGTTATTTTTTATGAATTGAATAGCTTCATCGTAATTGCTGAAATTCCAAGAAGGGAGAGTAAGCATTCCGAGGCGTTTCATTTCAGTTTGTCCAAACTCGCGGTCTTCTTCTAGTCTATCCGTATATTCGCTTCCGCCAACCACTGCTTTACCGGCCCTGCGGAGCTGATCCGCTTCTTTTCCGAATCCAACATCATCAAACACAATCACATCGGCCCAGTCAGTTAGGGATTTCCATTCTGGAACTTTCTCTAATATTCCATCGTATTCATCCGAAACTTGTTTGATGTAGCATTTAACTTCATGGCCTTCATTTTTAATTTTCCATGCTAAATCTCCGGAAAGTGATTCCAGTGAAATAAATAAGAATTTATATTTCGGCTTATCTTGGTGATGGCCGTTCCCATTTCCGTTTGTCATAATTTTTTGAATTGATTTTAATTTAAATTTAAACTATAATTTAGTTGATGACAATAACCATATCCACTAAAAACATTTCTTTGGACGAGCCGCTAAGGGCTTTTATAGAAAATAAAATAGGTGGATTGGACCATTTAATTGGAAACAGCGGTGGGCGGGCGAAGGTAGAGATAGGAATGCCGTCTAAGCATCACCGTTCGGGGATGGTCTTTTCCGCCGAGGTTAATTTATCACTGGGGGGTAAATTATTAAGGGCAACATGCTTCCACGAAGATCTTCGCAATGCCATTACCGATGTCAAAGATGAACTTCAGGCTCAGATAAAAAAGTTCAAAGAAAAAAGAATTGATCTAAATCGTGCCTAATAAATACTATAAAAAATTTATCAGAATACCGCCGAGCGAGAGTATAGATATTCGAGACATCATGCCTATTGTTCACCATCCGCTTTTCCAGCGGCTTTTGCACATCTTGCAGTTGGGAGCCAATCTCGGAGTTTTTCCTGGCGCGTCTCATAATCGTTTTGAACATGCTCTCGGTGTTTATAGCAAGACGTCTTTTTTTTGCGAACGATTGGCTAGAGAAGGCTTTATTACTCGATATCAAGCTAAAAATATTTCGCTTTTCGGATTGCTTCACGATATCGGGCATGGACCGTTTTCTCATGTCATAGAAGAACTTACTCCGGTGAATCATGATGAAAACGGTTTTAAGATCATTGGCCAATTAGACAAAGAAATAAAAGAATCAGGCGGGGATCCTAAATTCATCAAAGCCTTATTCGGACGAAAGAACAATTTCTATAAAATTGTGATGGATAAAAATCTCGGTATGGATAAGCTGGATTATCTTGAGCGGGATGTGTATCATACCGGATTCGGTCAAAGGCCGGATATCAAAAGCGTTTTTGACTATTTGAGTTTTATTAACGGCCACTTGGTAATAGATAAAAAATCTCTTGAAGCCGCCAAGCAAACACAGCGTCTCTATATGTATATGTATAAGGAATTTTATCTGCATAAGTCCTCCCAGATAAGCCAGCGTTTCTTAGAAAAGATGATTGCGATATGGATCAAACTGGATAAAATAAATCCCGGCAAACTGTGGCTGATGAATGATGGCGAGTTGTTGGCTCATATTTTTACGCACAAAAATTCCATTCTGCAATTTCTCTACCATTCATATAAAACCAGAAATCTGCCTAAAACAGGAGTAGTTATCAGATTAAAACATCGTCAATCTAAAGAAAGAATAAGCGGTAAAAAAATCAAGGTCATCGGGGAAGATAAATTATTTTTTGAAAAGTTTACCGAACATTCATCTTTCGAAGAGCTTGAAAAAATTGAAAATTTGATTAGCAAAACTCTTGGGGTTGAACCGTACAAAATCGTTGTTGTTCCGATGACCACTCCTTGGCGTTTTATTCCCGAAGATATACTTTATCATGATGATGGTAATATATTTTCTTTGAAAAAAACTTACCCAGATTATTTTGAGGCAATGAAGCTGGAAGCCGATGATTATGTGGCCGTAAGGGTTTGCATTATCGGAGACAGAAGCTTAATATATAAAAATTCCGGTATAATTCACAAAATTATTAAAAAATATTTGGGAATCTAGAAATAAGAAAAGAAAAAATAAAAACTGGCCATTGTGGCTAGTTTTTATTTACGATATACGCTTGTCCGCCCACCTGGACTCGAACCAGGAACCACTTCCTTAAAAGGGAATTGCTCTACCAATTGAGCTATGGGCGGATTTGGCAATATTAGCAAAATTAAATTAAAAGGGAAACATACTTTATGGGGATAAAGTCAGAGGTTCTATTTAAAATAAGGATTCGGCTCGAACCATATTTTGTAGAAGCAGAAAAGAAAAATTTTTAATCATAGGATTTAGACACAGAGATCGCCAAAATGGCGGTTTTTAATAGTTGTAAAACTAGATAATACGCCGACGGAGATGCTGGGGTATTTGGACTAAAATTTCATAAGAAATCGTACCAACCAACTTAGCAATATTTGTAATTGAATTAGGATCATCTGCATTGTTGCTGATGATTACTACTTTATCGCCAGATTTAGCACCCAGCACAGAAGATATGTCTATGGAGGTTATATTCATACTAATTTTGCCGATGATTGGACAAAATATATTTCCAATTTTTACTACTCCGCAATTAGATAGTCTTCTATTAATACCTTCAAAATAACCCAATGGGATTGTGGCAACTTTAGTTTCGTGCTCCGTCTTATGGGTTGCTCCATAACCAATATATTCTCCGGTTGGTATGGTTTTAATTGAGCTAATAATTGATTGCATCTGGAGAACTGGTTTTAGATTCAAATCCTCTTGAGCCAAAGGGCCAATACCATAAAGGCCGATACCTAGGCGTACAGTATTACCGGTGGCCTTGTCAAAATTACGTATACCCGAAGTTGCAAGGACATGGATAAACTTAATTGTAATAAAATTCTTATTGAACAGGGTGACTGCTCTGTCCCAATAACTAAGTTGAGATTGAGTAAGCGATTGATCAGTATTATCGGCATCTGCAAGGTGCGAGCAGATTCCTTCTAAATACAGAAATTTGTGTGACCGGATGATATCAATAGCTTCATTAATTTGATCCGGCAAAATACCCTGACGATGCATACCGGTGTCTATCTTTAGGTGAATTGATTTTCGCTTGGTTAGAAGCTTAGCGATTGTCTGTAGTTGGTTTAAATCAGTAATTGTGAAAGCAATATTGGGTAATTTGCAGTTAACTATATTCTCAGGACTAGTGTAGCCAATTATTAAAAGAGGGGATTTAATTCCTTTATTACGCAAAACCATTACTTCATATAAAGAATCAACGACAAAGAATGCTTTTTTTTCTTTATCTAATACCCGAGCTACTTCAATAAGGCCGTGGCCATAAGCATTACTCTTTAAAACTGGAGCAAACAAAAGATTCGGGTATTGTCTCTTATATTCATTTAAATTATGAAGTAAGCTTGTCTTGGAAATCAAAATTTCCACAGATGGGCTGTAGCCAGAAAACGCTTTTTTTACATTTCTTAAAATATCAATAATCTTCAAATCAGCACCCAATAAAGTATACACCTCGATTCTAAGATAATGGAGATAGTCCGGTGTGGATAATTCCATTAGGCAAAAATATCTCTGATGTCAGAGATATTTTTGTTGTTTGAACCAAACCCTCCAAGGTGCTATGTTAAATATATAAGCATTGTATATTATATATGGCCACGAAGAACAAACAAATCAAATACGCTAAATATCAAGCAGAAACCATGTATGTTGGCGAGTCTATTGACCTGAAAAGGGTTCAGGAAGGCGTCAAGCAGTATTCATATTTGAACAGGGACGATCCTTTGGTAATAAAGCTTCTCAAGGAGCAATATGTCGTTCTGACAAAATTTGGAACGGTAACTTTTTGGAATGTTTCTGCCCATTTGCGTAAACAGTTCCTGGGAGAGATCCGGTCGTATGTCAAAAGCAAAAAAGAGCATTATCCATACGATGAGGATACCAAGGTTTTGATTGGCGGGGGCGCAGAAAAAGTAACTTTTGAGAAAGTTTATTCGGCCCACCTTAGCGTGGAAAAAATAAAAATAATATCCTACGTTCTATCCCAGTCGGTCGCTCTCGAAAGGTATGAAGATGATATTGAAAGCAATTTGTCGGATTTTGAGATTGTTGTTGATAATTTAAAAACAAAAGGCAAAGCCCTGTTTTCCGAAAAAAAATTATTGAAACAGATCGGCAGAGTTTTTTCGGTAAAACAGACAACTGTCGTTCATCTTGCATTGTTTGATAAGCCGGAGTCAATCTGGGAATCTCCTGACTTAGAAATATTGTATAACAAGATGAGTTCGGAATATGATTTAAAGATTAGGTTTGATATTCTTGATAAAAAGATAGGATATCTTTCGGATATTTCTAAGATGATGATGGAATTTCTTGCCGAGAAAAGAAACGCTTTTTTGGAGACGGTAATAATTATTCTAATTATTATAGAGATTGGTCTCTGGTTCTTGCCCCCGTTTTCTCAAGTGCTAGTATATTTGTCTAAATTTTTTTAAAGCCATGAAAAAAGAAATACCGAAACTATTACGGGTAGGCGTTTTAATGGGTGGGCCATCATCGGAACATGATGTTTCTTTAGATACAGGACAAAATGTCATAGAAAATTTGGATAAAACGAAGTATTTACCTGTTGCTGTTAAAATATCCAAAATGGGTAAGTGGTTTTTAGGCGGAAAACCGACCAATCAGTCCGATGCGTTAAGGGGTAACGATGTTATCTTTAACGCTCTTCATGGGACATTCGGCGAAGATGGAAAAGTCCAAGCCATACTAGAACATGCCGGAATTAAATATACCGGCTCCGGAATCGCCGGCTCGGCCATTGCCATGGATAAGTTTCATAGCCGGGAAATTTTTAAACTCGCAGGATTGAACACTCCTAAAACCCTGAAATTTAAAAGAGGCGAAAATTACATGGCCCGGGTCAGTTTTTTTGTTAATAAAATAGTTAAATTACCGGTAGTGGTAAAGCCATGTTCCAACGGTTCTTCTGTTGGCGTGCAAATAGTTGATGATTCGTTGAAATTAGAAAAAGCAATTGTTTCTGCGTTCAAGACAGATAGGTACGTGTTAATTGAAGAGTTTATTAATGGCAGAGAATTGACCTGTGGGGTCTTGGAGAACTTTAACAACGAAACTGTCGCTGCCTTACCGGTGACTGAAATCATTCCCGTTAAAAACCATAAGTTTTTTAATTATGACGCCAAATACAAAACAGGTCATTCAAACGAAATAACGCCGGCGCCGCTTGATGATACTCTGACCAAAAAAGCCCAGGACATCGCCGTCCGGACCCATCAGGTTTTGGGATGCGGCGGATATTCAAGAACCGATATGATTTTAAAAAACGGGAACGGCACAATTTATGTCTTAGAAACAAACACTCTTCCGGGGCTAACAAAAAATTCCTTACTTCCAAAGGCCGCCTCTGTTGCTGGCTTAACATTCCCAGAACTGCTTGATAAGATTATCTCCAACTCATTAGCTTAAAATCGGACATTTGTCCGGTTTTTATTTGCCTTGAAATCCTTGTGAACGCCTCATCCTAAATCAGCTCGGGCTATATGCCTTCATCGAAGATATAAACAAAACCACCATCATCAACCTCTCCTCTATCACAACTCCGCAATGCGAACAAAATGGGGTCTCATTCATAAATATGCGAGAGCGCTTCGCTAGTTCGCATATTTACTCATTAGACCCCTATTTTGTTTAACGCATTGCTTCATGGAGTGATATCAAAGAGATTAATGATGGTTGCTTATGAATAAAGCGACCATCCCTACCCATTTTAGACCGTTTGCCTCCGAGGACAACACGATTATCAAATTATTTGATAATTTGCTTATTCCCAATAAACTTTAGTCGGAAAATCTGGAATGCGAAGCATGGAAGAGGAACGGTTACTAAAATTTATTAAGCAAATTGAAAATAATTTGATAATCTGTCCGAAGGAGACCGAAGGCGCAGGCAACAGGTCGGAAATGGGTGGGATGGGAGCTAATCATTCAAGATTAGGAAAAAGACGAGAAGGCGGGATGAGGTGTTGCTCGTCCTACATTCGATTGACGTGAAACTTGTGTCTGTGTTTTTTTATGATAAGATTTGAATATGCAACGAACTCCTGTTTTAAATGTGAAAGATTTGGCCGGGCAGTCCGTGGAACTTTTCGGCTGGGTTGCGACAAGACGCGACCACGGCAAACTTATTTTTATTGACCTTCGTGACCGAAGTGGAATTGTCCAGGTTGTTTTTACCCCTTCAAGCAAGGACTACGCTATTGCTTCGGAACTTCGTTCGGAGTGGGTTTTGCGCATCAAGGGCCAAGTCAAGGTCCGTCCGGAGAAAATGATTAACGCCGAAATTGAAACCGGCAAAGTTGAGATAGAACCGGAAGAAATGGAGGTTTTAAATAAATCAGAGACTCCGCCATTTCCTTTGGATACGGATGGAAAAGAGATTGGCGAGGAGAATCGTATGAAGTATCGCTATCTTGACCTTCGTCGTGAACGTATGACGCGCAATCTTCGACTTCGACACAAGGTTATTAAGTTTATGAGGGACTATCTGGACAAGGAAGGTTTTATAGAATTTGAAACGCCAATTTTTACAAAATCAACACCAGAAGGCGCGCGTGATTATGTGGTACCTTCCCGATTATATTCCGGAAAATTTTATGCGTTACCCCAATCACCCCAGCAATACAAGCAACTCCTTATGGTTGGCGGTCAGGAGAAATATTTCCAAATTGCTCGTTGTTTCCGTGACGAGGACACAAGAGGAGATCGCCAGCCGGAATTTACTCAGCTTGATTTGGAGATGAGTTTTGTGGAACAGGAAGACATTCTTTCGCTTATTGAGAAACTCTTTACTGAGCTTGTGGAAAAATTAATGCCGGATCATCATATTACGCAAAAACCCTGGCCTCGTCTTACATACGATGAATCTATGAAGAAATATGGAAACGATAAGCCTGATTTGCGCAAGGATAAAAATGACCCCAAAGAATTGGCGTTCGCTTTTGTGGTTGACTTTCCTATGTTTGAATATAATGAGCAGGACAAGAGGTGGGATGCAATGCATCATCCGTTTACTATGCCAAAAAAGACCGATCTGGACAAAATGGAATCCGGTGATTTAAAATCGGTCCGAGCTGATTGCTATGACTTTATTTTGAACGGAACAGAGATAGCCAGTGGAAGTATCCGTATTAATAATTCGGATATTCAGAAAAAAGTTTTTAAAATTCTCGGTCTCTCAGATGAAAGCATTGAGAAGAAATTTGGCCACATGATTCAAGCATTCAAATTTGGTGCACCTCCCCATGGAGGCATTGCCCCGGGCATAGATAGATTCGTTATGATTTTAGCTGGCGAGCCGAACATTCGTGAGGTTATCGCATTTCCGAAAACAGGGGATGCCCGAGACCTTATGATGGGTAGTCCTTCCGAATTGGAAAAGAAGCAATTAAAAGAATTACATCTAAAGATTGATAAATAATGAAATCCAAGCTGTATATTTTAACGGTTTCATTGGCCGGTTTGGTTATTGTAAATGTTTTTTTTATCATGGATTCTTCTCAAAAAAGCAATTTTGCAAATGCCGAACCTGTGTTTAATAGCTATCAAGCATATGTCCTTCCGATTTCTGAGCCAAGTTATTTTCCAATCTATGATTCTAAAATAGAAAAACCCGTAATTGATGCCAAGTCGGGCCTAGTTTATGATACTCGATCCGGAAGATTTCTTTTTGCCAAGAATCCGCGCCTTAAGCTGCCTGTTGCTTCTTTAACTAAGATATTAAGCGCGGTAGTTGTTCTTGAAAATCTTGACACTAAAGACATTATTGTTGTTCCCAAAGAAGCGCTTAGGGTTGATGATGAAAAGCAGAGCTTATATTTGAATGAAGAAATAACAGTCGAAAATCTTTTAAAACTAATGTTAATAGAGTCGTCCAACGATGCCGCTTATGCTTTAGCATATTATGCGAATACCAAAGGAATTAATTTCGTGGAAAAAATGAATGAGAAGGCCCAACTATTGAGCATGAACGACTCTAATTTTCTTGACCCGGCCGGTTTGAATGATGATGCCTACTCTACCGCCGAGGATTTGGTAAAGCTGGTCAAATATTCTTTTAAGTACGATTTGATTTGGGAGATTTTGACCGAGAAGAGTATTGTTGTAAGATCAACCGACGGCAAAATCGAGCATAGAGCAGAGAATACAGATCAACTTTTGGGAGTTATCCCTGATATATTTGGGGGCAAGACGGGATATACCGATAACGCTTTGGGCTGTATGATATTAGTAGTAGATATTCCTGACAAAAATGATAAACTAATCAGTGTAGTACTTGGTTCACAATCGCGCTTTGACGATACTAAAAAACTGATTGATTGGGTTAAATCAGCATATCGATGGGATTAAACTCTGAAATTTTTTCGGTTTTAAATGTAGTAAGAATATTCATAGTAGCCACTGTGGCTTTTTTTGTTGCCCTATTGATCACTCCGGCTTGGACCAAGATTTTATATAAATACAAAATGGGCAAGCAAATCCGCACTGATACCGCGTTTAAAAGTTTGCATACCGAAGGAGGGCCGATTGCCGCAAAATTGCACCAAGCTAAAGAAGGAACTCCGACAATGGGCGGGGTGGTGACATGGGCGACTGTAGTCATTATAACCATCGGCTTCTGGTTGCTGGCATATTTTTTTAATGGATTCTGGACTACGATTAATTTCTTCAGCCGTACTCAAACTTGGCTACCTTTGGGAGTGATGATGTTTGCCGCACTTTTGGGAGCCCTTGATGATTACATGGGAATTTTGCGCATTGGTTCTAAGGGTGGCGGATTGCGAATGAGTTACCGCATGCTACTGTATATTTTGGCGGGCGCCGTCGGGGCGTGGTGGTTTTATTTCAAACTTGGTTTCAACAGCGTCAATATTCCTTTTTTAGGGGACTTTTTAATTGGCTGGTGGTATATACCATTTTTCATATTTACAATTGTTGCGACGGCGTTTTCTGCAAACGAAACCGACGGATTGGATGGTTTGGCGGCCGGAATTTTCTTGACCATGTTCGGGGCTTATGCTGTAATCGCATTTGATCAAGGTAGAATGGATTTGGTTGTTTTTCTCTCGGCAATCATGGGTTCATTGGTCGCTTTTCTTTGGTTCAACATTTATCCGGCAAGATTCTTCATGGGTGATACGGGCTCAATGTCGTTGGGTGTGGTCCTTGGAGTCATTGCCATGCTTACGAATACCCCATTTCTTTTGATTCCAATAGGCATTATTTTTATTATTGAATCCGGGTCGGTAATTATTCAGCTGGCTTCAAAAAAATTAAGAGGCAAGAAAATATTTTTATCTACTCCTATTCATCATCATTTTGAAGCGCTTGGCTGGCACGAAACCCAGGTGACGATGAGGTTTTGGATGATAAACGCTATCGGCGCGATTATCGGTTTGATAATATTTCTCATCGATAGTAAAATCCCGCCCCTCTTTAGGTAAGCTCCTTTTTGTACTACAATTTAAGTGATGAACAGAAGATTATTGGCTATAATTTTGATATTGATAGTTTTCGGTTTGATTATTTTGTCTTCGGCAGGAATTGTGGATGGGCAGAAAAAATTCGGTTCGCCTTATTATTATTTAACTCATCAATTTCTATACGGAGTCATACCCGGCCTTATCGGAATGTTTATTCTCTCCCTGATTGACTATCGTTTTTGGAAAAAAATATCCTTGTTTGTTTTAGTTGGTTCATTGGCGTTGATGATAATGATATTCCTGCCTAATTTTGGGCACGGATTGAAAGGGGCAACGCGTTGGATAAGCTTCGGAGTACTTTCTTTTCAGCCAGCCGAGATATTGAAGCTTTCTTTGATAATATATTTGGCGGCCTGGTTCGGAAACAGGAATGGGAGGACTCATAGGTGGTCTTATGGCACGATGCCGTTTCTGATTGTCTTAGCTTTTGTGGCTTTGCTTTTATTTCTTCAACCAGATGTCGGAACTTTGATAATAGTTTCTCTTATTTCTCTGGGAATTTATTTTTTAGCCGGTCCAAGCTATAAGCAGTTTGCCGGAATTTTGCTGGTTTTATTTATTGGACTGTCGGCCATAATTGTTGTGGAGCCGTACCGTTTTGACCGCCTAAAATCATTCTGGGACCCGTCTATTGATCCAAGAGGAAGTTCTTATCAAATAAACCAATCTCTGATATCAATCGGTTCGGGGGGATTATTCGGCGTCGGTTATAATAATAGTTCTCAGAAACAAGGAGGGTTTTTACCAGAAGTGATAGGCGATTCAATCTTTGCAATTATTGCCGAAGAGCTGGGGTTGGTTGGTTCGGCGCTTACCGTAGGATTATTTGGGGCGTTGTGTTTATTTTTGGTTGATATAGCCAAGAATGCGTCTGATAAATTCGGAGTCCTGCTGGTTATGGGAATTAACATTTGGATAATGTCTCAGGCCTTCGTGAACATTGCGGCAATCTCTGGCCTAGTTCCTCTGACAGGAATCCCTTTGCCATTTATAAGTTATGGCGGCACTGCTCTTGCGGTCCTTCTCTCGGGAATGGGAATTGTGTTTAATATTGCCAAAAAGTCGTAGTCCTTTACTTTTTTTGAAAGTTTGTTATTATACTGAAGGTTCTTTTTTGTATAAGGAAAATCAATGCCAGATCAAGTGTTGCCCAAAGACGTAAATCCAGATTATGTTGTACTCATCGATGGTATTTACTATGATCTTTGTGTGTCTTGCAAAAACAACACCGGTGTTCGTATGGATTGTCCGGTTGATCAGCGGAAGCACTATGTTGATGGCTGTGGCCAGCTTTGTGCAGATTGCTGGAATAAAACTGATTCCAGAGCATAAATAATGCCGCCCAAGAGGCGGCTTTTGTTTTAATTAAAAATCAGCCTCGCTCCGCCCCATCACTTTTCTGTCACGGTTCCTCGTCTCGGAAATATCCTCGGTATGATTGAATTGATTTAAGCCAAAATAACAGGTAACCCACGCTTGCCTCCTCGTATTCCATCAGAATGGAATCTCGGCGCTCGACCTATTATTTTGGAAATCAATAATCAACCAACCTCATCTGTTCCCTCGCCTCGTCAAAGTGACATAAAAGCAATGGGGCTGCGCTTAAAATATGCTAAGTTTCCAAGCTGCTACCGGTCTACGAGGACGGCTTGCTATTCGGGGAACAGTATCCCGAGAAGCAGAGAGAACGTTCAATCATGTTTCCGCATGGACCGGTACTGGACGCCCTTGGCCCCTTTGTTTTTGTCAAAATTTTAAAAGTTTACAAGGACTGTCCTAGTAAAATTAGGGCAAATCAAAGTTGTATTTGAGTTTACCCCTCCGCCGGTTGATTGGGTAAACAGATTGCAATTAGCGAGAGAAGTTCAAATAAGGATTCGTTATTATTTATGTATCCTACGATACAAAAATAATAATGTTAATTTTCAGCTCCTGACTCGCCCCTGCCTGCCGGCAGGCAGGTAGCCGAAGCTCGCAGGAAGCGAGGACTATCGGTCGAGTCCGGGGGTATGTGGCTGGGAGCGTACCAAAAAACTGCTATTAAGCGGTTTTTTGTAAGAGGTGAGTGGTGTTGGATTTCAGGCGGCTGGCTTTGTTTTTTTTGATAACACCAGATTTGGCGGCCTTATCCAGTGTTTGATAAACCTTTGGCAACATTTTTTTGGCCTCATTCTTCTTACCTGCAGCAATTAGCTTCCTGAAATCTTTGACGACGGTCTTATAAGAGATTATTTTCTTTAGATTACGGGCCTTTCTTGTTTTATTTTGTCTTAGCGCCTTTTTGGCGCTTTTTGTTATTGGCATAGGTTTATATTTAAAAGCTTGATTATAGCTGGAAGCGAGGACAAATTGAAACTTGTTTACGGTTTGTCCGAGTGAACCAGATATATGAAGCAACTTGAATATCTTACTATGTTCTGTTACGTTTGGCAATAGCTTTTAACAAAGAATGGGGGACGAATAATGGTAGTTGGGCTTATTGTGGGGGTCGTAACACTTGTTATGTCGCTTGATATCCGAACTCGTATGGGTAGAGTCGGAAGATTTGTCGGAGCATTTTTGGTGGCTTTCTGTTTGGGCAGTATGTTTTACGGTCTCTCTATTGCCGATTGGTTCAGCGGGAATTAATCCCGCTTTTTTGTTTTTACTAAACCCCAACTCGATCAAATGGAAGGAACAATTTACTTAAAAAGCGAAACCCTAATCCATTAAAGGGACTTACGGAGTTCGAGCTGATTCGCTTTTTATTTTTCTTATCTGCTCCTTTAATCCCAATGCTGTTTCGTAATCCATTTTTCGGATGGCTTTGTCCATCATTTTTTGAAGTTGTTTCATGGCATTCTGTCTGGAGCCGTTGGTGAAGAAAATTATTTCGTTATCGCCATTCCCGTATTTT
The DNA here is from genome assembly GCA_038054895.1 of Patescibacteria group bacterium. GTDB lineage: Bacteria > Patescibacteriota > Minisyncoccia > 2-02-FULL-40-12 > GWA2-44-9 > 2-01-FULL-41-26. The sequence continues at coordinate 13,592 of JBBUJJ010000001.1, forward strand.
TGAATTTCTTTCTGACTGACGGGCAGGTCAAAATTGCCTATTTCTTTTATGATTGTCTTGGGTGTTATGTTGTTTTCTTTATTATATTTTTCTTGCTTCTTCCGGCGTCTTTGCGTTTCTTTAATAGCAAAATCAATGGATTTAGTTATTTTATCGGCGTACATGATAACGTGGCCGTTAACATTTCTTGCAGCACGACCCATGGTTTGGATAAGGGTGGTCGCATTCCTCAAGAACCCCTCTTTGTCGGCATCCAGTATCGCTATCAAAGAGACCTCCGGCAAATCCAGCCCTTCCCTTAAAAGATTTACGCCGACCAGAACATCATAATTTCCGAGCCGAAGATCTTTTAATATCTTGAGCCGTTCCAGTGTTTTTATTTCGGAATGAAGGTAGTTAACCTTGATGTCCTGTTCTGCCAAATGTTCGGACAGGTCTTCGGCCATTCTTTTGGTAAGAGTTGTAACGATGACTCTCTCGCCGTTCTTGGTTCTGGTTTTAATATTTTCAACAAGGTGGGGAATCTGGCCTTCTGTCGGCCTTATTTCTATAGTCGGGTCAAGTAGCCCTGTCGGCCTAATAAGCTGTTCGGCGATGCCATTTTTTCCTGCTTGTTCCATCTCATATTTAGCCGGCGTTGCCGATGTATAAATTACTTTTTGAGTTCTTTTCTGGAACTCTGGGAATTTTAACGGGCGGTTGTCTATGGCCGAAGGGAGACGAAACCCGTATTCTACCAAGGTGGATTTTCGGGAATGGTCGCCGGTGAACATTGAACGAAGCTGGGGAACTGTAATATGCGATTCATCAATTATTGTCAAGAACTCACCTTTGGATGCGAAGAAATCCAAAAGTGAATAAGGCGGTTCTCCGGCTTTTCTGAAGTCAAGATGGCGGGAATAATTTTCAATTCCGTGGCAGTATCCCGTCTGGCGCATCATCTCTATGTCTTGCAGGGTTTTTTCTTGAAGCCGGGTGGCTTCCTGGAACTTTTTTTCTTTTTTCAAATGCTTAACATGTTTTTGGAGTTCGCTTTTGATATTCTCTATTGCCAGGCCGATTTTATCGTCCGAGGTTATCCAGTATTTAGCAGGGAAAATAGTTGTTTCAACTATTTTATCGTATTTTAAGTCCTTCATCTCAAGCTCTTCCGGGTCGGAGATAGAAGCTTGGAGGATTTTCTCAATTCGAACGTCCTTTCGGTCTTTGGCGGAAAATTTAATTTTAATAACTTCTTGGGCACTCGGGGCGACTATTTCTATCTCGTTGGTGGTTTTTCTGAAACAGCCTCTTTTTAATTCTATATCCGGAACATATTGAAGACGCATAAGCCCTCGCACTATTTCTGATGAACTAACTTTTTTATTTTCAAATATCTGCAAACCGAGGTTTTTGTAGTCCTCCGGTGAACCAAGGTTGTATATGCATGAAACTGAGGCGACGATAATTACATCATCACGGCTTATTAAAGCTTGGGTGGCGGCGTGTCTTAAGCGGTCTATCTCCTGGTTTATTTTGGAATCCTTTTCTATATATGTGTCGGTGTGAGGGATATAAGCTTCCGGCTGATAGTAATCATAATAGCTGACGAAATAGTGAACGGCGTTTTTTGGGAAAAATTCTTTGAACTCTTTATATAATTGAGCCGCGAGAGTTTTATTATGAGAAATTACCAAGGTCGGTTTTTTATAATGCTCAATAATCTTGGCCATCGTGAATGTTTTTCCCGAGCCGGTAACACCCAAAAGAACCTGATGTTTCTGACCGGATTTCAAACCGCTGATTAATTTAGCTATCGCGGTTGGCTGATCTCCGGTAGGTTGGAATTTTGAGTTGAGCTTAAACATTTAAAGTGGTAATCTTTTAATAATGATTAGCTATCTTGAAGGGAAAATTGAATATTCGGGGGATAAATTCGTTATTTTGAACACGGGCGGTATAGGGTATAAGGTCAATATAATCCCCAAGTTGCTGAATAGTATATCAGAAAGCAAGGCCCTTGTAAAGGGCCGCAGTGCCGAGCAAAGTGAGGCGCAACCTAATATTAAACTCCATATTCATTCTCAGTTAAATATGCGCGAGGGAACTTTTGACATGTATGGATTTGACGACAGAGAAGGATTGGAATTGTTTAATCTTCTTATTTCCGTGTCAGGCATAGGCCCCAAGAATGCTTTGAATATTATGTCTTCGGTAGAGCCGAAACACCTGAAAGCGGCTGTCGTAAATAATGATCCCGAATATTTAAAAAAGATATCTGGCTTAGGTCCCAAAACCGCGCAGCGCCTGATATTGGAATTGCAAAACAAGGTTGATTACCTTGAGATTGGCGATATGAAGGGAATGGATCTGGGTCAGGAAGGAGAAGCGACAGAAGCGTTGTTAACTCTTGGTTATACCCTTAGTCAGGCCAAAGAAGCTCTTAAAGAAGACGCGAAAGGCAAGACACTGGAACAAAGAGTACGGGAAGCGCTTAAATTGCTTGGCAAAAATCGTAGATGATGAAATCTTTTCTACAAACACAAGATTGGTTGGATTTTCAGAAACATGTCGGCCGGAAAACCTGGCGTTTTGATGACGGAAAAATAAAAGCCAATATCATTCAACACGACTTACCTTTCGGGAAGAATTATCTTTATATTCCGCATGGGCCGGAAGTTTTTTTGGGAGAAATTCAAAGCGGACTAAAAAATGAAGTGGACAACTTTTTAAAACATCTGAAAGATTTGGGCAGGGAAAATAAATCTATTTTTATAAAAATGGAGCCGATGGAAGATGTGGTGATGGAAGTTGTTTATCGCAAGGGTCTAAAGCATTCAAAAAAATCAATCCAACCGGCAAGAACCGTAATTGTTGATTTGAATTTGTCGGAGGAGGAGCTTCTTTCCAAAATGCATCACAAGACAAGATATAATATTAATCTTGCGTCCAGAAAGAACCTTGTGTTTAAGGAGTCAGACGACATTGAAATATTTTGGAAACTTTTGCGCAAAACCGCAAAGAAGGATCAATTCCAAACGCATGATAAAAATTATTATTTCAAGTTGTATGATTTTTTTAAGAATAATGAAAACCTAAAAACCGAGCTTTTTATTGTAGAGCACAAAGACAAGGCGATTGCTGCCGCTCTAATAATGTTTTATGAAGACACGGCTTGTTATCTTCACGGGGCGATGGATAGAAATTACAAAGAATTGATGGCGCCGTATTTTATGCATTGGGAGGTAATCAAGCACGCCAAGAGTACGGGGCACAGACGATACGATCTTTGGGGAATAGATGCCAAGCGTTGGCCTGGAGTAACCAGATTCAAACTTGGCTTCGGTGGCCAAGAAGTTGAATGCCCTGGCTCATTTGACCTGCCTATTTCAAAAATCTGGTATTTAGTATACAAAATTGCAAGAAAAATATTTTAAGGCATCCATGTGGTTGCCGTAAACTAATCAATAGTTTGGAACCGCATCCTCCGGTAGGATCCTTTAAGTTATCTATAATAATTTAATCTCTTGTTTTTTATGATACTATGATATATCATAAAATTAACAAAACAAAATAAACTCATAAAACCATGAAAGTTAAATCAAGAAAATTAGACAATAAAGACAGGATGATATATTTGGAGGCGCTCTATACTGCAATATCTACTTTAAAGTCGCGAGAAGAAATCAAAGGCTTTTTGCGGGATTTATTAACATCGAGTGAGAGAATAATGCTGGGCCGTAGAATTTTGATTGCTAAGAAATTGCTGGAAGGTAAATTATATTCAGAAATTGTTGAAGAAATGAAAGTAGGAATGGACACGATAATGAGAGTTCACAGATGGCTTGAAGACGAAAACAAAAATAGAGGATATGAAAAAGTCATTAAGGACTTGGAGAAAGTTTTTAAAGTGAGGGAGGATAAAATTTCAAAATATAAAGATTATCCTGCTACTGAATTTGGTCGGTTGAAAAGAAGGTATCCACTACACTTCTTTCTATTTAACTTATTTGATGAACTGAATGGGAAAAGTTGATTTTTATGATTTTATGATACTATGATATATCATAAAATTTATAGAAATGTTTTTATAGAAATGTTTTGATTTTTTGTCAGAGAATGATATAAATAAATTATAACCCATGTTTAATGAAGGAGTGTTAGACAAAACTCTGCGAAATATCAAAAAATTGATACCCAGATCGGTATTTGATTTTTTTGCGCCGTATTATCATGCTGGACTGGCTCATTTCGGAAATATTATCTACGGTAATCCGTCAAAATCGCTGAAAATTATCGGGGTTACCGGAACTAAAGGCAAGTCCACCACGGTTTATTTGATCAGCAAGATTTTAGAAGAGGCAGAATTAGCGACATCGGATGTCCACGGGAC
>JBBUJJ010000002.1:0-18626 GCA_038054895.1 Patescibacteria group bacterium
TGTCCAACTCCTTGTAGGCCGGATTCCCCAGTATTTTTTCCAGAATTGACGTCATTATGTATTCAGGGTAGTCTTTTTTGTCTTAATTTTCAAGAATAGCTCACACAACCTCTATGCATGACTGCGGGGTGCACCTTTTAAAAATATTGCTAATTTTAAAAAGGCACACGCCCTCCGCCGGTTGCTTAAATGTTTGATGACGATTGGCAATAGAAGTTCAAACTTAGAGTAATTGAGGTCTAACCTCAATTACTCTAATAGTGGACATTCGAATCGTTTTTTGATATTTTAGTCTATGGTTCTTGATATGCGGGGTGAAATATGTGCTGGAGAGACGATGTTGTTACGGAGCGTTATTGTTCAGATTGCAGTCAAACTTATTATGGTGATTTAGGTCACAGAGGTTGCCCAGCCCGTGATGCAAAACCGGTTACAGATATTGTTTGGGAGGATCCAAATAAACCATGGATTTGTACTGGGTGCAAAGATAAGTCAGATGTCAAAACCCACAAGTGTGAAGTGGAAAGAGATTCTGCTCCTGGTCAATATCGTGGAAGATTTTGTGAATGTGAATGTAATGCACCTTTTTAGGTGCTTTTGTTTTATAATATAAATAGTGAGTAGTGGGATTGTGTTACCTCAACTAATTTGGGAATAAGCGAAGCCGGGTATTTTATAACCTATTGGTTTCGAGGTCTACACAATGCTTAAATTGATTGATAATTTGCTTAGTTCAACAAATTTTAGCCGGAAAATCCTAAGTCAGCGAAGGAGGAACGGATGCTAAAATTTGTTAAGCAAATTGAAGATTAATTTAAGCATTTGTCCGAAGAAAGCCAACGGTTAGAAAATACATGGCTTCGCTTATTCCTTCTTTTTTCTTCCTCTTCGTCCTACCTTCTTTTCTTCCTTAAATATTTCCAACGCGCGGGGGAGTTCGATGGTATAGACGTCATCACCGGTAGCTTTTTTAAGAGAGCGGAAATCGCCGTCATGCATAACATATGGACCGAAGCGTCCAATGTTGGCGATAATTTCTTTTCCGGTTTCAGGATGGGTGCCAAGTACGCGGGGTAAACTTAAGAGCTTAAGTGCATCCTGGATATTAACAGTCGAAGGGTCTTTTTCTTTGGGTATGCTTGAACGCCTCGGCTTAGGATTATCTTTTGTCTTTTCTCCAAGTTGAACATAAGGCCCAAACCGGCCTTCAAGAACAAAAACAGGCAGTCCGGTTTCCGGGTCGGTTCCAATCGGTTTGATTGGTTCAACCACAGAGCCGTCTATCCGGCGCGCGCCGTCGCAGTCGGGGTATCGTTCACAACTCATAAATTTTCCACCCCGGCCAAGCTTGATAATCATGGAGTTGTTGCATAGAGGACATTTCCATTTTTTAGGTGCGGGGCCCAAGTTAGTCAGCTTATCTATTTTTTCTTTTGCTTTGACGTCTTTGTGGAATGGCGTGTAAAAATCCTGAAGGGTCTTAACATACTCTCTTTTCCCGGTTGCAATATCGTCAAGCTCATCCTCCATTTCAGCAGTAAAAGTGTCATTGATGTAGTTCATGAAGTTTTCTTCAAGAAATGAACTGACGACTTCGCCGGTATCGGTGGGCTTCAAAGCCCGGCCTTCTTTTTCAACATACTTGCGGTCATACAAGGTTTTGATAATGGAGGCGTAAGTAGATGGCCGTCCGATACCGCGCTTTTCCAGTTCTTTCACGAGGCCGGCTTCTGAATAACGGGGGAGCGGCTCGGTATGTTTTTCTTCACTCGTAATGTCTTTAAGTATCAGTGCTTCGTTTATATTAATTTTTGGCAATTCTATGTCTTCGCCTCGCGCGCGCGTTTCACAAGCAAGCCAGCCGTCAAACATGACCCGCGAGCCGGTAGCGGCGAAGTCAGGAATGCCGGCTTCTTTTATGGTTGCGGTAATCTTTGTACGCATAAGCTTAGCATCGGTCATTTGTGAAGCAATAGTCCGCTCCTTGATAAGGCGATACAGTTTTTTCTGGTCCTCGTTATATCCGGCGTTTTCCCGCACAGCATCTGTCGGGCGGATTGCTTCATGCGCCTCCTGGGCATTTTTACTTTTGGTTTTGTAAGTGCGCGGTTCCACGTATTGTTTGCCGTAGATTTTTTCAATGAGGCCAATAATCTGTCCTTGGGCGGAAGCGGCAAGATTAACACTATCGGTGCGCATGTATGTAATGAAGCCTTGTTCGTAAAGTTTCTGGGCAATGTTCATGGTTCGGGATGGCGCAAAGCCAAGGCGTGAACTTGCCGATTGCTGAAGAGTAGATGTCGTAAACGGCGGACGGGGCGAGCGTTTAATTTCGCTTTCAGTAATATCTTTAACAAACCATGAACCGGCTTTGCTTTTTTCAAGGATATTCTCGGCGGTTTTAATATCTTTGGGCTCTTCTTCGCAAATGACACGGAAAACGGTTTTGTTATTTCCGAATACATCGGCGGCAACGGCATAAAATGTCTCGCTCTTGAAAGCGCGTATCTCGCGTTCGCGTTCAACGACAATACGGAGCGCCGGTGACTGAACCCGTCCGGCAGACAGTCCATAACGAACTTTTTTCCAAATTAAACCAGAAAGGTCATAACCCACGAGCCGATCAAGCACTCTGCGTGCTTCCTGTGCCCTTACAAGCTCGAGATCTATTTTGCGCGGATGTTCCAATGCTTCTTTTATGGCATCTTTGGTAATTTCATGAAAGACAATCCGTTTAGGGTTTTTTAAGCCGAGTACTTTCGATACATGCCATGCAATTGCTTCTCCCTCCCGATCCGGGTCGGTGGCAAGATAAATTTCATCGGATTTTTCGGCAATATTTTTTAGGTCTTCTAGAATGTCGTTTTTGCCCGGAGATATCTCATAATGCGGAATGAAACCGCCTTTGATATCGATGGCTTTTTTGTTGCTTTTGGGCAGGTCTCGGATATGACCGACAGAAGCACGTATGGAAAAACCATCTCCTAAAAACTTAGAGATGGTTTTGGACTTTGTTGGAGATTCCACTATCACTAAATTCATATATTTAAATCTTGCGGTATTTTCCGTTGCCTAAGTGTTTTATAGCGCCGCGTATTTCAAGCATGGACAAAGACACGGATACCGCCGATGTCTCCATGCCGGACCTTCTTATTATATCGTCTACAAACAAAATACCATGTTCACTAAGCAGATCCACGATTTTTTTCTCCGTTGGATTTTTGGTTAAGACCCCACTTTTCTTTTCGGAAAATAGTTTTAGATTTTCGCGATACTCATTAATAATATCATAACCGTTCATAACAAGCTTGGCTCCGTTTTGGATTAAAGTGTTGGGACCGACAGATTTTGGAGATAAAACGCTTCCCGGCACCGCAAACACATCGCGATTCTGGTCAAGGGCGCATTTAGCCGTGATGAGCGCTCCGCTTTTTTCATCTGCTTCTATAACCAAAACTCCCAAAGACAGTCCGCTGATAATCCTGTCTCTTACCGCGAAGTTAAACGCGAAAATATTCTCCTTGTCCGAATATTCAGAAATCAAAAGGCCGTCATTTTTGAGTATGCTTTGAGCTAAGGTAAAGTTGGTTCGGGGCGCGATGTTTTTGTCGCCGACTCCGCCTCCAAGGACAGCTATTGTTTTACCCCCGCAATCCAATGTTGTTTGATGCGCCACTGCGTCTATTCCCAGAGCCAAGCCGCTTACAACGGTAAATTCGTTGTTGGCAAGGTCTCTAACTATTTGTTGAGCGGTCTCCTTTCCGTAACTTGTCAGCTTTCGAGTTCCCACAACGGCAAAACAGCTGTTATTTAACAGAGAAATGTTTCCCCGGCAATAAAGCCGCTTGGGCGGGTCGGGAATTTGCAGGAGAAGTTTTGAGTAATTTTCTTTCCCAACCTCAACTTGTATAACGGGCCAATCCATTAACATTCAGATTAAGCGAGTTTGAGCAATCGGTCAAATTATGGTAATTTGATTTAATTATTAGAACGCAGCTGGCTTGACCAAATTCAAGGCAAATCCGAGCATTGCGACGAACCATAGTGAACTATGGCGAGGAGCAAGCGGAAGATTTAACGAAGAAGTTGGCTAAGAGCGTGCTCGCCATAGTTTAGGCGAGAGCGGCCAGCAAGTTATAAATGTATTTATCTGTAATTATTCCTGCCTATAACGAGGAAAAACATATCAGAAAAACCGTAGAGTCAGTTTACCAGTACCTTTCCGGTAAAAATATTGAGCATGAGATTTTGGTTGTTAATGATGGTTCAACTGACAAAACCAATGATATTGTTCGCTCGGTACTACCCGCAATTCCAACGCTTCAATTGCTTAATTATGAACAGAATAACGGAAAAGGGTTCGTGGTTCGTCAGGGCATGCTCAAGGCCAAAGGACAATACCGGCTTTTTACCGATGCCGATAACGCGACAACTATTGATCATATAGAGAAAATGATGCCTTTCTTTGAACAGGGTTTTGATGTAGTTATTGGTTCTATAGCTTTAAAAGGGAGCACTGTAGCTAGTGGCTCGGAGCCGTTGTGGAGGAGAATATTTGGCACAATGGGAAATCTGTTCATACAAATAATGGCTGTGCCAGGAATACAAGATACCCAAAGAGGATTCAAAATAATTACTGCTAAAGCTGCTCAAAATATTTTTTCTAAGATGACAATTGACAGATGGGGTTTTGATATAGAAATGCTGGCTCTAGCTAGAAGGTTTGGCTATAAAATAAAAGAAGTTCCCATTACGTGGAAAAACAATCCCAATTCCCACGTTAAACTAAACGCTTACTTTCAGGTTTTAATGGAAACGGTTAAAATAAGATGGAATCTAATAACGGGGAAATACAATGTTAAATGAATTCAGACAAGACCTGGTTTCGGGGGATTGGGTTTTGATTTCTACCGAAAGGGCTAAAAAACCAGCCCTTCCAATCTCCCAAGAAACTATTAAAAATAGTCAGCTTTACCAGGACAAGGAGACCTGTCTTTTTGAAGATCCCCAGAAATCAGATCATCGAGACCCAATCCTTATTTATAATAAAGGTCAAAAGGTTATCTGGGAGAAAGGGGCTACCGGAGAGTGGACGACTCAAGTTGTGAAGAACAAGTATCCGGCTCTTGTGGATGGATTTTGTGTGCCGCCTCGTAATATCGGCCCATTTTTAGTTACAGACGGCTTTGGATTTCACGAACTTGTCATTACCCGTGATCACGATAAAAGCTTTGCTCAATTTACAGATGAAGAGACCTCGGAGGTACTTATGGTTTATAAGGACCGGTATAATTCCATATCTCAAGATGAATGCGGTGATTATGTATTAATATTCCACAATCACGGCAGTTTGGCTGGAGCAAGCGTTTATCACAACCACTCCCAGATTTTATCTATGCCCATAATTCCTCCCGGTATCCTCAAAAACATAAAAGGGGCCAGGGAATTTTTTGAAAGAACTGGGGAGAAAGTCCATGAGATGCTTATAGAATGGGAAACGGAACAGAACAAAAGAATTATTTGTGAAAATGAAAAGTTTATCGCTCTTTGTCCTTTTGTCAGCCGCACTCCTTATGAGATGAGAATATTTCCCAAAAAGAAAAGTTCTAATTTTGGAGACATGCCAAACGAAGACGTTATATATTTAGCGGAGATATTAAACAAGGTTTTAAGGAAATTACATTTAGCGCTTAATAATCCTGATTACACTTTATTTATTCACACTTCGCCTGTTAAAAAAGACAATTCCGATCTTTACGATTTTTATCACTGGCATATTGAAATAATGCCCCGTTTTTCTATCGCGGCCGGGCTGGAGTTGGGTACAAATGTGTTTGTGAATACGGTTGATCCCGATGAAGCGGCTGAAAAATTAAGAAACGCCGAAGTTTAGTATGGAAAGCATGATTGCACAATTAGGCGGATTTGCATTGGATTTTATCGGAAAAGCTGGATATTTGGGTATTTTTCTTTTGTCTGCTCTTGAAAGCGCGGCGATACCGATACCGTCGGAAGTGGTGGTTCCATTTTCGGGATTTTTAGCCGTATCAGGAAGATTTAATATTTGGATAGTTATTTTAGTGGCTACAATTGCTAATCTGATAGGTTCAATAATTTTGTTTTGGATTGGTAAATCAGGCGGAAGATGGATATTAGAACGTTACGGTAAATATGTTCTGATTCATAAATATGACTTGGAGAGAGGGGATGAGTGGTTTGCTAAACATGGAAGCAAAGCAGTTTTTTGGTCAAGAATGCTTCCTGTTGTCCGGACTTTTATTTCTTTACCGGCAGGAGTTTCCGGGATGAATTTTTATAGATTTTCGCTCTATACTTTTTTAGGATCTCTTCCCTGGAACGCGGCGTTAGCTATAATCGGTTATAAAACCGGCGAAAATTGGCGGGTATTGGAAACATATTTTAGGAAATTTGATGTTTTAATTGTAGTATTAATTATAATTTTGATAATTGTTTATTTATGGAAACATCTGCGAAAAAGACAGTAATCGCCAACTGGAAAATGAATCCTCAAACTTGGGCCGAGGCCGAGCAGATTTTGGATTTTGTTAACGACTATCTTGAATCCAGAAATGAGAAAGAATTCTCGCTGGTTTTCTGTCCGCCGTTTGTTTTTCTGGAAGAAGTCGGCAAGATTTTAAAAACTTCTCATTTTGAACATGAGGCCTCCTTAGGCGCTCAGGATATTTTTTGGGAAGATAGCGGTGCTGATACGGGTGAGGTATCCGGCCCGATGTTGAGTAAGCTCGGGGTTCAGTATGTTATTGTCGGTCATTCCGAAAGAAGGTGGAAATTGGGCGAGTCAGATGATGTGGTTAATAAAAAACTTAAAGCGGTATTAAGAAACGAAATGATACCGGTAGTGTGTGTAGGAGAGAGGGTTAGGGATGATAGTTTTAAGGAAGTTTTAAAAGAACAGGTAGAGAAAACTTTTGCCGGTTTAAGTCATGACGAGCTGGAGAGGTGTATCATTGCTTATGAGCCGGTTTGGGCTATTTCCACTAATCCAAATGCTCGTCCTGACACTCCAGAATCCGCCATAGAATCAATTAAAATAATCAGAGATTTCTTAACTTTCAACTTTCAACTTTCAACTTTCAACTTTTTGTATGGTGGTTCTGTAACCTCTAAAAATGTAGCTGACTTTATCAGACAAAAAGAAATTGATGGAGTTTTGGTAGGTGGTGCAAGTGTAAATAAAGAGGAGTTTGTTAAGATTTTATCTTTAATAAAATGAACAACCTAAGACAGGTAGATTTAAAAGACAAAAAAGTTTTATTGAGAGTTGATTTTGACGTTCCGGTTTCTGGTCAAGGGCAGATAGAAGAATCATTCCGCATTAAAAAACAGAAAGAAACACTTGATTATTTGGTTTTGCATGGTGCCCATGTAATAATGGCGGCGCATATTTCGGCTATGCCGAGTTTTACCGACCTGATTCCGCAACTTCATACTCTCTTGGGATATGAGATTAATTTTATAAAAACCGTACCGGAGATTGGGGCATATCTGGAACATTATGCCCCTTCGACAGGCTCAGGACAGGCGGTCCCGGCTCTATTGGATAATATTCGTCAAAATGCCGGGGAAGAAAAAAACGACCCGGAATTTGCGAAGCAATTGGCAACTGGATTTGATTTATATGTTAATAACGCTTTTGCCGTTTGCCATCGCAATCATGCTTCGGTTTCCGCGATTACAAAAACATTGCCGAGTTATGCCGGATTTTTGATTGAAGAAGAAGTGGCCAGGTTCCAGGACGTTATCGATGCCCCTCAAAATGGAAAACTTTTAATAATGGGCGGCGCCAAAGCGTCAACAAAAATTCCGGTGATGAAAAACTTCATTAGTAAAGCCGACAAAATACTTATTGGCGGAGTGATTGCCAATGACATATTGAAAGTAAAAGGACAAGATGTAGGCGACTCTGTCGTTGACGAAAACGCTTCGGAACTACTGGCGGGTTTGGATTTAAATAATCCGCAATTGATTATGCCTAAGGACTATAACATTTCGGAAAACAAAATTTTGGATATTGGTCCGGAGGCAATTAAAGAATTCTCGGAAATAATAAAAAATTCTAAGATGATAATTTGGAATGGGCCGATGGGAATGTTTGAAGATCCCCAATTTGCTGATGGAACGAATAAAATCGCCCAAGCAATTACCGAATTGTCGGCCATGAAAGTAGTTGGCGGAGGAGATACAATCTCGGCCATTGATAAAATCGGTTTGATGGATAAATTTAATACTTCGACTGGGCTCAGTACAAGTTTTGTCTCAACCGGCGGGGGAGCAATGCTCACATTTCTTGCGGGCGAAAAACTCCCTGGCCTAGATGCATTACATTATTATAATTAAGACCTCAACTCCAATTTGATGGTGCCCATCAGGGTGTTAAAAAGTGTGGTATAATAATTTGCTATCTATGTCAAAATGATTAAATTTCAAGAAAAAAGAAAAACTTCGAGAAAGGTGCCCAAAGGCATAATCGTGCTTTATCACAATGATTGCACCGATGGTTTTAGCGCGGCTTGGGCGGCATGGAAGAAATTAGGCAATAAAGCTGATTACGTCGGGATAGATCCGGGCACTGCCCCGATAAGCGGGCTCAAGGATAAAGAAATATACATGGTTGATTTGATATATCCCGCCCAATATCTGAAAAAACTAATTGCTGCTAATAAAAAATTTGTGGCAATTGATCACCACATCTCTAATCAAAAAGCTTTTGAACTGATCAAGGAGGGAGTTTTTGATTTAAATCATTCGGGGGCGGTTTTGGCTTGGAAGTATTTCCATCCAAAAATAAAATTACCTAAATTGCTCGAACATGTTGAGGATATGGACTTGTGGAGGTTCAAGGTGCCTAAAAGCAAAGAGATTATCTCATATCTCGATACTGTTGATTTTAGTTTTAAGAATTGGGACGAGACAGCTAAAGGTATGGAAAATAAATTAAAGCATGCAGAGTATCTTAATGAAGGTGCCGCCATACTTAAATATCAAGACCAGTTAATTGAAAGGATTATTTCAAACCATGCCGTTAGGGTTAATTTTTTTGGTTACAAAACCTATGCCGTAAATTCACCCGTATTTAACTCTCAAATAGCAAATATTCTTAACAATAGTTTGCCACCGATAGGAATTGTTTGGTCTCAAGGAAACGATGGAAGCATACATGTTTCTTTGAGATCTAATGGTGCCGTGGATGTTTCTATGTTAGCCGCTAAATTTAAAGGAGGCGGTGGGCATAAGAGATCTGCTGGCTTTAGTATAGAGAACTCTTCAAAATTACCATGGAAAAAAATAAAATAACAATTCATACCGACGGAGGTTCTCGTGGCAATCCGGGCCCGGCGGCTGTTGGCGTGGTCATAGAAGGACCTTTCGGTAAAAAAGAATACGGCGAACATGTCGGCGAGACGACTAACAATGAAGCCGAATATCGAGCGGTGATTTTTGCCCTCAAAAAATTAAAGGCATTGGTTGGTTCGGATAAGTGCCGGGAGAGTTTGGTTGAGTTCGTGTTGGATAGCGAGCTTGTAGTCAAACAACTGAACAAGGAATATAAACTCAAGGATAAAAATATTCAGAACTTTTTTATTGAAATTTGGAACCTAACCTTTGATTTCGGTGGGGTTTCTTTTCGTCATATTCCCAGAGAAGAAAACAAAGAAGCGGATAGAATCGTTAATCAGGTTCTTGATAGGGAAACAAACAAATTATTATAGTAGGCATTGAAATATCTTAAAATTTATGCTATACTAATATTGCTTTGTAAACCAGGTAATCGCTCTATCGCAAGATAGGGAGGAAAGTCCGAGCACTTACTTCACGAAAGTGATTTAAAATGGTAGCGGGTAACACCCGTCCGCGGTAACGCGAGAGTTGCGAGCAGAGACGAGGTATTTCGAAAGGAATACTTGAGCTAGATCCCAAGCATTTGATTCATCATGTGCTACAGCTTAATTCCGGTCAGGGGCTTGAAGATCGGAAGTGAAACGGCTAAATACTTACTGGGGCGCAAGGTCAAACTGTCGCCTTTGGCGACAAGACAAGTAGACCGCTTGAGGCCAGTGGTAACATTGGTCCCAGATAAATGATTGCCTCAACGCGAAAGCGTTCAGACAGAACTCGGCTTATTGTTTGCAAAGCAATCAAAAAACCCTTACGTTAGGGTTTTTTGATTGAAACTTAAGCCTAATTGTGCTATTTTTTGGCGACAGAGATTCCGCTACGATTTACTTCGTAAATCTGCGAAACCTTCTCCGAGAATGAAAAAGGCCGACTTATTCTTTAATGTTCTGCGCCTGCCGATGGATTTTCTGATGCTTTTGGTGGCGGGGGCAACCACATACATATTCAGAACCGAAATTTTACGGACTTTTAGGCCCGTGCTTTTTGAGTTCAACCTTCCTCTTGTGGATTATCTTTATCTGGTGGTTTTTGTTTCGGTTTTGTTTATTGTTTCATATACAATTTCTGGACTCTACTCAATGAGGGTAAGGATGGGCATAATGGAAGAGTTTTCTAAGGTCTTAGTATCATCTTCTGCGGCAGTGATGATTATTATCGTATATATTTTCTTAAGACAAGAACTTTTTAATTCAAGATTCTTGGTCTTGGGGGGCTGGTTTTTCGCGGTCCTGTTTGTGTTTTTAGGGCGGATGTTGGTCAGGTATCTCCAGGTGTTTTTTGTATCTAAATATGATTTTGGTATTCATAAGATAATGATTGTTGGAAATGACCAGGCCGCCACAAGTATTATAGACGAGATAACTAAAAATCCGTCTTCCGGTTATAGGACAGTAAAACATCTTTTAAATCTAGAAATTGAAGAGATCAGATCTTTGGTGGAAAACCTCGGAGTGGACGAAGTTCTTTTGGCCAACCACGATTATCCGGCCAATAAGATAGTGGAGCTTATTGATTTTTGCAATGAGAACCATCTTGTGTTTAAATTTGTTCCCAATTTAAGCCAGACCATGACCACTAATTATGAGGTGGATGTTATAAACGGGATGCCCTTGATAGAATTAAAGAGGACCGCCCTTGATGGCTGGGGGAAGGTGATTAAGAGGGTTCTGGATGTATTTTCTGGAACTCTGGGCTTATTGGTCCTTGCCCCTCTTATGGGCGTAATTGCTTTTGCCATAAAGTGGGAAACAGAAGGTCCTGTTTTTGCCCGACTGAAACGGGTTAGTAAAAATAAAGAATTTGACCTTTTAAAATTCAGAGGAATGATAAAGAATGCCGAGGAGTTAAAGCCCCACCTTGCGGTTTTCAACGAAAGACAGGATGGCCCTCTTTTTAAAATAAAAAATGACCCGAGAATTACTGGAGTAGGACGCTTTATCAGAAAATATAGATTTGATGAGATACCGCAATTTTGGAATATTTTAAGGGGTGACATGAGTTTGGTTGGACCGCGTCCCCATCAATCCGATGAGATTAAAAAATACGAAAAGCGTCACAAAAGAGTTCTTGCCATAAAAGCCGGAGCTACCGGTTTAGCACAAGTATCGGGAAGCTCTGATCTGCTGTTTGATCAGGAAGTTGTTTTGGACACTTTTTATATTGAGAACTGGTCCTTATTTTTGGATTTAAAAATAATCGTAAAAACCATGGTCAAGGTTTTTACGGACAGGTCTGCCACATAATGCGTCAGACACCATATGAAAATTGCTTTTGTTCATGAATACTTGAATCAATTCGGTGGAGCCGAAAGAATGCTTCAGGTTTTGTGCGCCTTATATCCGAGAGCTCCCATCTACACGCTCTTATATGACCGAGATGCAACCGGAGGCGTATTTGACGGACGGGTTATAAAAACATCTTTTCTCCAGAATCTGCCTTTTACTAAAAAGCATCATAGGATTTTTCCACTTTTGATGCCATTAGCCATAGAGCAGTTTGACTTTTCTGACTACGATTTAGTTATTTCCATTTCGGCCTCTTTTGCAAAGGGGATTATTACTAAACCCAACACGAAACATATTTGCTATTGCCTTACCCCGCCTCGGTTTTTATGGGACAACAGCCAGAAATTCGTTGAGGAATTCGGCTATTCTAAATTGGTAAAGAAATTTCTACCCCCATTCATAACTTATTTGAGGATTTGGGATAGCCAAGCATCTTTGAGAGCTGATGATTTTTGGTCAATCTCAAATTTTATAGGAGATCGGGTTAGAAAATACTATTCAAGATCCTCTCAAGTTGTTTATCCGCCGGTAAATATGGCTAAATTTCATGTTTCCGATCAAGTCGAAAACTATTTTTTTATGGCTGGCCGACTTGTTTCATATAAACGATTTGACTTGGCCATAAAAGCTTTCAATCAAAATAAACTACCCCTTAAAATTGTCGGTGCTGGACCGGAAATGAACAAATTAAGGAAAATTGCCAATAAAAACATAAAATTTCTTGGTCTAGTTTCCGATGAAAAACTTGCTAATCTTTATTCGCATGCGCGAGCATGTATTTTTCCGCAAGAAGAAGACTTTGGGATTGTTCCATTAGAGTCAATGGCATCAGGCAGGCCGGTTATTGCTTATCGAGCCGGGGGAGCGACGGAAACTGTAATAGAAAACAAAACTGGAATATTTTTTGACGAGCAAACCCCCGAATCACTTCAGGTGGCGATAGAGAAGTTTCACACCCTAAAGTTTTCACCCGAGGTTTGCCATGGTTATGCGGAAAAATTTGATATTGAAATTTTTAAGGATAATATTTTAAATTTACTAAAACCATGACCATCGGAATTGACATCAGGGTTTTAGGGTCGGATACGAAGAGCGGGATAGAAGAGTATACCGAAAATTTGCTTGCCCACCTGCTCCCGTTGGATAAGAATATAAAATTTAAATTATTTCACTCTTCGTTTCAAAA
Source organism: Patescibacteria group bacterium (assembly GCA_038054895.1). Lineage (GTDB taxonomy): Bacteria > Patescibacteriota > Minisyncoccia > 2-02-FULL-40-12 > GWA2-44-9 > 2-01-FULL-41-26. The sequence goes on from JBBUJJ010000002.1 coordinate 12,910, forward strand.
TAATTTAAAAAAGTATGAATGGGCGAATCTTCCAAATGTCGAAATGTTCAGTTTCCGATTTCCCAATAAATTATTATTTGGCTTATCAAAATTATTTAATCATCCGCATATAGATAAGCTTATCGGGGGAGCGGATGTGTTTTTCTCGCCCCATTTTCTTTTGGCCCCCTTATCCCCAGATTGTAAAAGAGTCACCACTTTTCACGATCTCTCCTACAGTCGTTTCAAGGAATTCTTTTCTTGGCGCAGGAATCTTTGGCACAAGTTCCAAATACGACCTTTGGTCTGGTCGGGTTTGTCGGACAAAATTATCGCCGTGTCCCAGTCAACAAAAAAAGATTTGGTTGAAAAATACGATTTGCCTTCTGATCGAGTCAGAGTAATTTATTCAGGAATCGTCGGTTCTATGTTAAGACCGCTAGAAGCAGAAATGAAGTTTTTCAATATAGAAAATAATCTTCCCGATAAATTTATTTTGTTTCTTGGCAAGCTTGAACCGCGTAAAAATGTTATAGGGTTGATAAGGGCGTTTAATCTTTTGAAAAATTCTGGCGATTTCGAAAATCTGTATTTGATTATCGTTGGCTCACCGGGGTGGCTTTATAAAAATATTTATCGCGAGGTGAGGACTTCTCCGCATAAAGATAGAATAATTTTTAAAAATTATATCAAAGACGAGGATAGAAAATTTTATTATTCTCTTGCCTCTGTGTTTATCTATCCATCTTTTTTTGAGGGATTTGGTTTTCCGCCTTTGGAGGCAATGGCTTGCGGAACTCCCGTTGTGGCTTCTTTTAATTCATCTCTGCCGGAAGTAGTCGGGGAAGGGGGCGTTCTTGTTGATCCGCATGGGGTTGTGGATATCTCAATGGCGGTTAAAAATATTCTCACCGATTCCGGTCTGAAAGAATTTTTAGTCAAAAAAGGAATTGAAAAGGCTAAGGGTTTTACTTGGGATAAATGTGCCCAGGAAACCTTGGAAGTTCTTAATAATGCCTAAAGTACATTATGCTTTATCAAGGTTTATTAATAACCAAGAAGAAAATTAACCCAATTACCCTAATTTCTAAATTTATCTAAATTTAGAAATTAGGGATTAGGATTTGTTTAGGAATTGCTCACTTCTGGGGGGTGTTGTATAATTATTATAGACAGTAAGTTTTGGTCTTCCTTTCTATTTGCACCTTTAAATTCTCTGCACCAAATGGAGCTTTTGTTTATCTTGTTCATGTGATTGTTTCGAGGTCCAAACTCGGGACTTCTTTATTGGTGCCTCTGTTTCCAACAGAGACAGTACCTGTTAGCACAAGTCATGAAATGGTAGCGATTGTTCCCTTGATTTTGTCTCCTTCGAAGCAACAAAATCGAGAGTCCTTGATTTCTAAATCTAGCCATGGCGATGAAGAAATTGGGACACTTGTTCTTTTACTTCCTCCACTAATTATTCCTTCAATTGCGGGAGGAAATATAGTTCTTTGTAAAAATGAGGGTTCCTTAAGCGCAGAGAACCCGGAAAGGATAAATGCCATCCGGACACAATTAAATTAATCGTTTCGGATGGCATTTTGTTTTCAAATATTTTTTACCTATTTATCGTAAATATTAATGATTAAGGGAAAATACAAAGTAGTGACAGCAATGTTCGACATAAGGCCCATAGACGATTCGGGGAATATTGATGTTTCAAAAATTTCTAATATTCAATCAGTCCTTAATTTGGGGAGGAGGTTTAGGGTAACCAAAACAGGAATTAAATCACAAATCCTAAATCCTAAATCCCAAATAAAAAATCAAAAACCCACAAAAACTAGTTCCTCAACACAAGCAGATTCATTCCGCCAAGGAAAATTCAACCCACGAGAAGAGTTAGAAAAATATTTGAATGAAAGTTTAGACCTTAAGGTTGAGCTGGCATCTATTGGAGCTGAACTTCATGGAGGAAAATATTCTAAATCGAGGTACAAACCGATAGTCGCCACAAAATTTAATGAAAGCGGGGAGATTATTCCTATTTTGGCGCTAGCAGAAGAATCAACTGAAAAAAATTATAAAAACATTCTTAACCAAATAAACCTACATGTACCGGTAAAATCTCAAAGCGACTTTACGGGTGAGCCCAAAAAAATAGATGCCTTTACTCTCGGACTTCTTACTTTGAAAGCGCCACAAGAGGCGCAAGCATCAAATGAACTGGTCCGGTGGGTCGAAGATTTTTCTCAAAAAAAAACTAAATTCTCCACGATAAAAATACCCAAGTTAAACCGGGTTTGGTTTTTGATTGCGGGTTTTGGGTTAATATCATTGATTGTTTTTGGCCATTACGGGGCAAGCATTAAAAACCAGTTAATTGTTGAAGGTAATTCTGCCGTTGCAAACCTTGAGAATGCCGGAGAGAATATCAAAAACATGGACTTTGTTTCTGCTTCAGGTAATTTTGCCCAGGCCTATCAGGAATTTTCCAAAGCCGAAGACAACATGAATTTCATGGGATCCGGTATTAGTTCTTTATTGGCAGATTTACCCGGAGCGGGACAACTTAAATCGGCAAAAAACATGATTGAGGCCGGCAAGCTGATGGCCGATGCTGGACAGGCGATGTCCGAAGCCATGGGTGAAATAGCCAAAACCAATTTAATTTTATTACCGACATCAGGTGTCTATGGGGCATCCGATGTCCAGACGCTATCAATAGGGGAAATATCCACGTCTCTTAAAAAAGCTCTTATGTTTTCTAAGAAAAATTTAGGAAAAGCTAAACAGCTTCTTGTAGACGTGGATGATTCAAGCATGCCCGAAGATAAAAAAGCGGTCTTCGAGGAATTTAAATCAAAACTTCCTCTTTTTGAAAAGCTCATCAACGATTCCGTGGACTATTCCAAATTCCTCGAGAATTTTATAGGAACAAAAGGAACCAAAAAATATCTGATATTATTCCAGAATCCTTCAGAACTAAGGCCCACTGGCGGTTTTCCGGGAACTTACGGGGTGGTTACATTCAGGGACGGCAAGCTTCTGGATTTCAAGGTTGACGATGTTTATAATCTGGACGGCCAGCTTCAGGAACTCATAGTTCCGCCCCTTCAGCTTCAGCACATCACTCCGAACTGGGGGATGAGAGACGCAAATTGGTTTATTGATTTTCCGACCTCGGCCAGAAAAATAACGGCCTTTTTCAAAAAAGAAGCAGGCTATGATGTTGATGGTGTGATTACTTTCAATCCCCAGATCGTGGCCAAGATATTGGAAATTGTCGGCCCAGTAGAGATGCCCGAATATGACCTTACCCTTGATTCAAAGAATTTATTTTATACTCTTCAGGAGGAAGTTGAGTATAAAGGAGACCGCAAACAGCCCAAGCAGATAATTATGGATCTTGCTCCTGAGATGTTGAAAAAGCTATATTCTGCCGAGCCTGGTAAATGGCTGGAAATATTCAACATATTGGTATCAAGCATGGAACAGAAGGATATTCTCATGTATTTCAGGGACCTGAATCTTGAAAGTTTCTCAGCAGACAAAGGATTTTCCGGCCAAGTCAAAAATACCGATTCAGATTATCTTATGGCCACTTTTAGCAATGTGAAAGGTTCCAAGACAGATATGGTCATTGACTCATCCATGAAAGTTCAGACTATAACCGAAAGCGGGAACGTGAGGCACAAGGTTTCAATAACCCGCACTCACAACGGCGGGGACAGCGAGTACGGATTCTATAACAAGCAAAACCCGGCTTATGTCAGAGTTCTGGTTCCGGAAGACGCCGAATTCGTCGGTCTGACGGGAAATTCAAGACCGGACTTTAAGCCGTTAATAGATTATTCAAATTCGGGATTCAGGAAAGATGAGGACCTCGTTAAATTAGAAGAAGAAAGCTACACCGACAAAGAAACCGGTGTAACAATTTATAAAGAAGCGGGCAAAACCGAATATGGTTTCTGGATGATAATAAATCCCGGCGAGACGAAGACCGTGGATTTGGAGTATTCGGTCTCATTACCAGTCGGAGATTACAAATTCTATATCCAAAAACAACCCGGCTTGGATATCAATGACTTTAAATTCTACATGGATGGCAAGTCCTACTATGATGGATCGTTGGATAAGGATATGATAATTAGTCCGAGATGATACTGACTCGACAATCTAAAACATTACTGGGGGCGAGCGCGACGCTCGCCTTTTTGGGTTTATTTTCCAGAATTCTGGGAGTGTTAAGGGATAGGATATTAGCTTCTCATTTCGGAGCATCGGATTTACTGGATGTTTATTATGTTTCTTTTAATATTCCAGATTTTATTTTCAATTTACTTGTTGTCGGAGCGGTGGCCTCGGCTTTCATTCCTGTTTTTATAGAATACCAAGCGAGAACTGAGGAGCGAAGGCGACGAAGTACTGAGGCCAGCAGGTCCGAACGTGAAGATGGCGAAGAATGGAATTTAGCCAATAATTTTCTTAACATTCTTATCGCTATTATGGCCGTTACGGCCGGGGTCATATTCATATTTACTCCTTGGCTGATTGGTCTTATCGCCCCGGGATTTTCTCCCGAGAAAAAAGAATTGGCGGTTCTTTTTACGCGGGTCATGCTTTTCAGTCCGATAATTTTTTCTATCAGCGTTGTTATTGGTTCAATTCTCCAGGTCTTTCACAGATTTTTGGCATACGCTCTTGCTCCGATAATGTATAATTTCGGGATAATTTTTGGCGCCATATTTTTGGTTCCTAAATTCGGGCCGCTTGGTTTGGCCGAAGGCGTAGTGTTAGGGGCCTTGCTTCATTTGCTCATCCAGTTGCCGGCGTTGAGGGGCATCGGTTTTAAATGGAAAAAGGTATGGCATTGGGGTGATGCCGGAATAGGGAAAATATTAAAGCTGATGATACCGAGAACCGTTGGTTTGGCGGCGACTCAGTTTAATTGGATAATATTAAATGCCTTGGCAACTACCATATCGGCGGGGAGTGTGGCGGTTTTGAATTTTGCCAACAACTTCCAGTATCTGCCCATTTCGCTGGTTGGCATATCCACTGCGGTGGCCTCATTTCCAACTCTTTCCCGTCAGGCGCTTGAAGAGGACAAGACGGCATTCAGGGATAGGATAAACAAAATTCTGCGACAGATACTATTTATTATCTTACCGATTTCATTTTTGATGATATATTTAAGAACTGACTTAATAAGAGTTATACTTGGTTCAGGATTGTTCGGACCGAGAGACGTAGAACTGACAGGAAATATTTTAGGATTTTTTATGCTTGGGGTCTTTGCCCAGAGCATTATTCCTCTTTTGGCCAGGTCTTTTTATGCTATGCAGAATACTTTTATTCCAGTGTTCGCCAGCATGGTTGGAGTTGTGGCTAACATTTTCTTTGCTTGGTATTTTTCTTCGGGTATGGGAATTTTTGCTCTGCCTTTGGCCTTCTCTTTGGCCGGCATTTTGAACGCGGTAATTCTGCTGGGCTTCTTAAAATATAATTTACGAACTCTTTCCTTGAAGGAGCTCGGCGTCTATTTTTTGAAATTACTCTATATTTGCACAGTGATGATTCTCGTCATTATTTTGGCCGATATCTTCATAAGTTTTGATTTAAATTTTGTGGGAAGTTTGTATCAGATAATTACTTTATCTTTCATCGGTATCTTGACTTTTGTCATTTTTTCAAGTATTTTGAAGATTAGCGAAAGCGAGTTTTTAATAGGAGTAATAAAAAATGCGTTT
>JBBUJJ010000003.1:0-7571 GCA_038054895.1 Patescibacteria group bacterium
CCGTTGAGATTCTTCAAGGCAAGGGATATTTAATTTTATCCATACAACAGTTGGAAAGCGATATTTTTTCAATAGATCTCAACAAATATTTTCAAAGACCGACAAATAAAGACATCGTCATCTTCACCCGCCAACTTTCAACCCTTATAGACGCTGATATGCCATTAGCCGAAGGACTAAGAACTTTGGCCCGTCAATTCGAAAAGCTAACTCTAAGAAAAATAATCTCCGAAATATCGGATGCGGTTGAGGGGGGTTCCGCTTTATCTAACGCCTTAGCCGCTCACCCCAAATTGTTTTCTTCTTTTTATATTAAGCTCGTCCAATCGGGAGAAGTGTCCGGCAAACTGCATGAGGCCTTGCTCTATTTGGCTAACCACCTTGAAAGAAGCCAAGAGATAAATTCTAAGATAAAGGGCGCCTTGGCTTACCCGGCATTTGTGGTATTTGCCCTTATTGTCGTTACCGGTATTATGGTAGTTTATGTTCTGCCTCAATTATTAGGCATCTTTAAGGACGTCGGTCTTGATAGCTTACCCTTAACTACTCGAATGCTTATTTGGGTAACCACCTTTGTAAACAATTACCTCTACTACATTTTTACCCTTATCTTTGGCTCTTTTTTCTTGGGATGGCGATATGTTAAAACTACCGAAGGGAAAGCCGTGTTCGATAGCATCAAGATAAACATGCCCGCCTTGGGAACAGTGGTAAGAAATTTGTACCTCGCCAGAATATCGGAAAGCCTGTCTACCTTGATTAAATCAGGAATACCTATTCTTGACACTATTCACATCACTTCCGACTTGGTCGGCAATGTAAATTATCAGAAAATACTTCTTGATGCTGAAGAGAGCGTCAGAGGAGGAGGGAGCATGTCTGATGTATTCGGCAGATACAAAGAAATTCCTCCCCTGATGTCGTCTATGGTGGCAATAGGGGAAAAGACCGGAAAATTGGATTTTATGCTTGAGCATATATCCAAATTCTATAAGTCCGAATCGGATAATACCATAGACAATATCGCCACGCTTATTGAGCCCATTTTAGTACTAGTTCTCGGCATAGCCGTAGCGGCTTTGGTGTCAGCTATTTTGCTTCCAATATATAATTTGGTCAATGTGACTTAACGCCCCAGTGCCGAAATTGCCTTCCATTGAGTCCGTCCCGTCGTCTCATGTTGATAACTCTCCTTGCACATCAGCTAAACCTTTTAGTATAATTAGAATATGATAAATTTTAAAAATAAGTCTCAAAAAGGTTTTACGTTAGTTGAGTTGTTGGTCGTTATCGCTATTATTGGTATCTTGGCCACGTTGCTTTTGCTTCAATTAGGGGTTGCCAGGCAAAGAGCGAGAGACGCAAAAAGAATTGTTGATATAAGCCAGACAAGAACCGCAGCAGAACTCTACTTTGATGATGCCGGTCAATATCCTCAAGTCGCAACTTGGAACGCTTTGGGTACGCTTTTTATTCCCAAATACATGACCCAGCTCCCCATAGACCCCTTAAACAACGGAAATTACACTTACAACTACGCCTACAGCAGTCTGACAAAATACCACATGTGGGCAGAACTTGAACAGTCTGCCGCCGCCCTAAAAAGTGATGCTGACATTAATTCTACGGGATGGACTGGGCAGACACGCGACGGAGCTGATGCCAATGGCATTAACTGCACCACAACTGCCATCGACTGTGTTTACGATCAAGGCCAGAACTAATAATTTTAAGAGTATAAAATACCCCGCCATCGGCGGGGTATTTTATATTTGATATACTTAGTTTATGGCCGTTTTATTTATATTTTTAATTGGTTTAAGCATTGGCAGCTTTTTAAGCGTGGCCATTTTTAGACTAGATAAAAAGGCCGGGCTTTTAACTGGCCGGTCAGAATGCCCTAAATGCCTAGAACAGCTCAAGTGGTATGACCTGTTTCCTGTTTTAAGCTACATCTTTCTAAGAGGGAAATGTCGAAATTGTAAAAGTAAAATCTCTCCCGCCTATCCCTTGATAGAACTTGCTACCGCTTTTTGTCTTTCATTGTTTTATGTTGTCCATAAACCGGTCTTTGGAATAGTAGATTCTTACTATCTGTTAATTATTATCTCTTTTGTAGCTTTAATTTTCTTTGATTATCTTTTCTTCTTGATCCCCGAAAAAATAATCCTACCATTGACCATCATTGCAGTTTTGTTCAATTATTTTTTTCGGCGGTCTGAATTTATAACCCTGTTGTTATCCGCTTTAATCATGGGCGGTATTTTTGCTATAATATACATAGTATCTAACGGAAAGTGGGTAGGTTTTGGAGATGCTAAACTGCTGTTTCTGATCGGGTTAGTGCTTGGTTATCCTTTGGGATTTTTATCAATGATAATTTCTGTTTGGATAGCGGCCTTGGTAGGAATTGTATTAATGCTCTCCGGAAAAGCTAATCGTAAAACCGCTTTACCTTTCGGTTCTTTCTTGGCCGGGGTTTCAATTCTGATTATTGTTTTTCAAAATGAAATTACTGCCTATTTTTTTTAAACCTTTCTTGTTCAAGATTGTTTTAATTATTGCCGGTATCGGCATTTTATCTTTCCTTAAGCTGTCTTTTAATTTCTCGAACAGCAATACTCCCGACCTGGCTACATTAGTAATGAATTTCGAAACGGAAAAAAGGTTCTTTGAGGGCGAAGTGGTCAAGGATATGACCGTGTTGGATGCATTGAGCGCGGCGGTTTCGGTGGGGAAGATAAAATTAAACTATGCCATTGATAATTCCGGCAATGTAAACGTCATGGAGATAGACGGCCACGTCAATGGGGTCAGTAATAAATATTTCGTTTTCTACCTCAATTCCGAGAAGGTGGCCACAAAAGACCTGAATAAAAAGACAATTAACAGTGAGGATAGGGTGGAGATACGAAACGAGTAATGAATAGCGACCAAAATATCGAAATGTCTAAATGTCTAAATGTCAAAAGGGGTTTTACGCTTATTGAAATTTTAGTTGTGGCAGCAATAACTGGAGTTATCAGCACTTTTATGCTTCTCGCCTTCCAAAGAAGCCGAGTAGATTTAAATGAAAGTGGTGGTGTTCTTATGGCAGACCTACGAGCCGCCCAGTCCAAGGCCCTTGCAAGTACAAAATATGATAGCGGTTCTGGACTTAAAATAAGATGCGGCTATGGGGTACACTACGTTAGTCCGACCTCGTATTCTATTTATGCGGGTCCCGATGCAAGTTCAACCGACTGTCCATCGCTCAACAGAAATCTTGACGGCGCGGACGCAATTGTCGCAATCAAGGTTTTTGGAAACGAAAAGGTTGAATTTAAGACCGTTTTCAGTGATATCTTTTGGGAACCGCCCAACCCTGATACTTACATAAACAACTCCTCGGCCAACGCTTCCATAACCATTACCATCGGTAAAAAAGGGGGCGCCTGTCCGCAGGATTGCAAAACAATAAATGTATCCACATCCGGAAAAATTGAATAAATCAATGAACAATGAACAGAAAACAATGAGCAGGGAGGGGGCAATAAACGTTAAAATTACGTCTGATGCTCATTGCTCAATGCTCAATGAGTTCGGTTTTACCCTTATCGAAGCTCTGGTTGCTTTGGTTGTTTTAACCCTTGCTTTGGGGCCGGCTTTGGTTCTATCAAGCAATATCTCCTCTACTGCATCTGTTATCCAACATAATCTAATCGCGGCCAATCTATCCCAAGAAGGTCTTGAGGTCGTCCGGGCATTAAGAGATGCGAATTGGTATAACGGATTACCTTTTGATACTGGGCTGTCCGATGGAATCTACCGTATTGAATGGAACTCAAACACTCTCATCGCCTTGGGGGCTAACCCTCCTCTTAAGTTAAGCGCCGGTCTATATAATTATTCTTCCGGGACCGATACCGTATTTAAGAGAACCGTGACTATAACCAAAATAAACTCCGAAGAGTTAAGAATAATAAGCGCCGTAGCTTGGACAGAGAGAGGAAGCAGAGTTCGCGACGTGAGAGCCGAGTCGCATTTATTCGATTGGAAATAATATGAAGAATTCTAAATTTAAAATTTTAAATTTTAAAATCAAAGAAGCGGGCTTTACCATAGTCGAAGTACTTATAACTTCTTTGATCTTTTCAATTATTGCCATGACTGTAAGCGCTATTTTCATACAAATTATCAATCTAGAAAGACGGGGATTTGCTGTTCAAAAAATTCAAGATAACGCCCTCCTGATACTGGAGGAGATGTCCAGAGATATAAGAGTAAGCAGAGTTTCCAACCAAGAGTCCTCAAACTGCGCGGCAACCACCATTACCTTGATCCACCCTCTAAAAGGAACCGTAGTTTATCAGCTAAGCAACGGGGTTGTTCAAAGAAACGTAGCTGGTGGGGGTTTTGTTGATATTAGCGGTTCTGATGTCAATTTCGCAAGAATGAATTTTTGCATTTTGGGATCTTTGGTTAACGACAATCAAAGCCCGCGGGTATCAATAGTTACTTCAGTTCAAAATCGAACCGGAAAGGAAATAATGCAGATAGACCTCCAAACCACCACTACCTCTAGAAACGTGTTAGATGAATTTTCATATCCTTAGTCGGATATTTAACCAATATGAATAGTCAAAAAGGTTCAATACTAATTTTCTCGGTTTTAATGCTCGGGGTTATATTAACCATAACTCTGTCTTTGGGTAATATATTTTTACCTCGGTTAAGAACATCCAGCGAAGCCATTGATTCAATAGCCGCGGTCTATGCCGCCGACAGCGCCTTGGAATGGTGTCTCCATGAACAAAGGGCAAGGCCTCCATCAGTGGGCGCTCCAACCATATCAATTGTTGCGACTTATGTGATTTATTTTGGTTCCGGGTTGGCTTCGTGCGCTCCGGCAGAAGACCCCTTAAATCATAGAGCAGTCGGAACATACCGAGGAGTTGCCAGGTCTCTTGATATGGTCGAATAGGAGCTAAGACAGCTCGCTCCATCGGTTATTTAGTAAATAGTTGACAACTGGCAATAAAAAGTCAAAATAGTCTAAAGGAAAATGGATAAAAACATGGCTAAAGAAAGGGTGGAAAAACTCAAAAAAACGATTAATCGCCATCGTTATCTTTATCATGTTCTGGATCGCCAGGAGATATCGGACGAGGCGTTAGATGCACTCAAAAAAGAGCTTTTTGACCTGGAACAAGAATTCCCGGATTTAGTAACCTCTGATTCGCCGACCCAAAGAGTGGCGGGAAAACCGCTCAAACAATTCAAAAAGATACATCATCCCGAACCCATGCTTTCCTTTAACGATGCCTTTGACGAAAAAGACATGATGGAATGGGAACAAAGGTTCGAGAGAATCCTGCCAGAAGCAAAAAAACACGGCTATTACTGCGAACTGAAAATAGACGGCTTGGCCATAGAACTTATCTACAAAAAAGGCCGGCTGGACACTGGTTCAACTCGCGGGGACGGAATTATTGGAGAAGATGTTACCCAAAATCTTAAAACAGTGGATGCCATACCTCTTATTTTGAATGAAAAAAAGGATGTGGTCGTAAGAGGAGAAGTATTTATAACCAGAAAGGAATTTGAAAATATAAACAGGGCGCAGAAAAAAGCCGGACTGAAAATTTATGCCAACCCCCGCAATCTTGCCGCCGGCTCAATAAGACAACTCGACCCCAAAATAACGGCCTCCCGTCATTTGGATTCTTACGCTTATTCTTTAATTACCGACTTCGGACAGAAAACACACGAAGAAGAACACCTCATTTTAAAAGCCCTCGGTTTTAAAACAAATCCCCACAATAAGAGGGTTGCGGACATGGAAGAAGTCAATAAATTCCGGAATCATTGGGAAAAAGAAAGAGAGAAACTAAATTATGAAATAGACGGCGTAGTTGTTATTTTAAACCACAGCGACACTCTGAATCATTTGGGCGTAGTCGGGAAAGCCCCGCGGGGAGCAATTGCTTATAAATTTTCACCCAAAGAATCCGAGACAGTAGTTGAAGATGTCATTGTCCAAGTAGGCCGGACAGGGGTCTTGACTCCGGTGGCGGTTTTAAGGCCTGTCCAAATCGGCGGTACAACGGTCTCCCGGGCGACCCTCCACAATCTGGATGAAATAAAACGCCTTGAAGTTAAAATAGGGGATACCGTCATTGTGGGCAGAGCCGGTGATGTAATTCCTGATGTAAAAAAAGTTCTGAAGGAATTAAGGGCCGGAAAAGAAAAAGAATTTCACATGCCCAGGAAGTGTCCTGTCTGCGGAGAGCCGATTGAAAAAATAGAGGAGCAAGTGGCATACCGCTGTGTAAACCGCGACTGTCCGGCCATAAAAAGAGAGGCAATCTACCATTTTGTTTCACGCAAGGCCTTAAACATGGCCGGCATCGGCCCGAGAATAATAGACCAGCTTATGGCTGCAGGGCTTATCCGCGACTCGGCCGATTTATTTACTCTCAAAAAAGAGGACTTATTGAATCTGGAAAGATTTGCCGACAAATCCGCCGAAAGGGTCGTAGCGGCAATCCAATCAAAAAAGAAAGTTGCCCTGAATAAATTTATTTATTCCTTGGGCATTAACCATGTCGGCGAAGAAACCGGATTTGTTTTGGCTAAGAAATTCAAGAAATTAGAAAATATAGCAGAAGCGGGTTTGAAAGAACTCCAAAACGTGCCGGATGTGGGACCGGTAGTGGCTCAAAGTATTCACGCTTGGTTCCAAAAGCCGTATAACAAAAATATTTTATCAAAATTCAAAAAAGCAGGGGTCCATATTATAGAGGAAATGGTTACCAAAGAATCAACCAAATTTGCCGGCAAAACATTCGTCCTGACCGGCACGCTTGAGTCCTTGGGCCGGGACGAAGCCCAGGATAAAATACGAGAACTGGGCGGTGATGTCTCCGGTTCGGTCTCCAAAAATACCGATTACGTCATTGCCGGCTCTGAACCGGGCTCAAAACATGATGAGGCAAAGCGATTGAAAGTTAAAATCATAGACGAAAAAGAATTTCTGAAGATGTTGAAATAATTGCTCGGCCTTATCGCCTTCTCATCACGGTTCCTCGTCTCGGTCACAGATTCGGTATGATTGAATTGAATTTAAGCCAAAATAACAGGTAACCCTCGCTTGCCTCCCCGTCCATCATTACGATTGGCGGGGCGCTTGACCTATTATTTTGGAAATCAATAAAATCAACCAACCTCATCTGTCCCCTCGCCTCGTCAAATGATTCGAAGACAACAAGGCCTCGCTCTTATTATTTCCCAACTACGGATAGTTTTATAAAGGTATCGTACGAGCCCTTTATAAAACATATCATCGCCCAGCCTGCAAAACATTTTCAAAAGGGGCACACCCTCCGCGCTCCGTCGCCAAAGGCTCTGGCGGCGTGCGACCGGTTGCTTGGGTGGTAGATGATGATTGGCAATAAAAAGCCAAAGTATAACTCTGAAATTAAAAATCTCGCCTGTTGTACAATGATTTACAAGTCTGACTTGTAAATATCCCACATATCTTCATTTTTAGGGCTCATAGAGCAACAATGATGCGCGCCCGGATTTCGGCC
>JBBUJJ010000004.1:0-3601 GCA_038054895.1 Patescibacteria group bacterium
GTGGAGGGTGAGGTTCGAGCCGAAGATTTTTTGGAGGGAGATTTTTTTGGAGGGGGCATTATCAGTTTTTGCTATTTCATCAAGACGCGAAGCGTCTTTTATCCATTCTCGCGTCGGTTCTATCCACGCGGAAGGGGTTCGTAGAAGTCGGTCGATTTTCTCCTCGAGCGACTTCTTTTCGGACATGAGCGAACGACGTCTCGCGAGATAGTCGTCGCGCTCAATATCTTGGGCGACATAGACATCGGTAAGGCGGGAAAGATTGCGCGATAGCTCGGCTACGCGCTCTCGCAACCCAAAGACTGAATCTGACACGGTTTGTGTAGCTGTCTGCGCCTCACGGTCGAGCATTACCGATAATGGTGATACCCATTCCTTCGGCATAGCGTAGTCGATAAGGAGAGCTGACAACTGGCGGTCAAGCACTTCGCCACGTATGCATGGCTCGTCGCAAACGACGATCTTGGATTTCTTGGAACAGTGATAATAGACATAATGATGGACTTTGCCGGAAACCTGCCGCTTTAACCTGTTCTCTCCGGTAATACTCATGGCGCACGTCGCACACCGCAGAAGCCCACAGAATGGCCGTGGGTCGGCCTTGGCGGATGTCCGACGCCCTCGACCTCGCAGGACGGCATTCGCTCTATCCCACAAGTCTTTTGTAACTAGTGGTTCGTGCTTGCCCTCGTGTATCTCTCCGGTGTAGCGGAAGTGCCCGTAGTAGAAGGGATTTTGCAAAATGAAAGATATTCGGGAGATATTGATACGGATATTGCCCCTAGAGAGGACACCCGCTTTTTCTAAAATATCGGACATATTTTCAAGATTGACAGTTCCCGTCGCATAAAGCTCAAAGATTTTCTTGACGAGCTTTGCATTTTTGCGGTGAACGACAACGGTCTTGGTACTCGGGTCGTTCTGGTACCCGAATGGAGCGACACCGGGGTAGATTCCCATTCTCGCTTTATGCTTCAATCCACGCGAAGTGTTCGCGCTCAACTGACGAATATATTCCGTCGCCATACCAAGCTCGACCGACATCATCAGTACATTGTCGGCAGGGTAGTAGCTACGGTCGTGCGTTTGAATATGCGCGATATTTCCGTTCTGCAAAAGCCACTGGATTTGCCCGCCGTCCACCGGATTTCGCGCGAGCCGGTCAATCTTCCAGCAAACAATACCTTGCGCCTCGCCCTTTTGTATCCGCGCCATCATCTCGCCGAACATCGGACGACCGGGCATCTTCGCTGACTTCTTCTCAACGAATACCTCAACGACGTTGAGTTGTTCGCGCTTAGCGATCTCCCGTAGTTCGGCGAGCTGGGCTTCGATAGACAAAATCTGCTTGTCTTCAACATCGGTGCTTTTGCGTGCGTATAGGAAGTATGTGCGCATACACATCCATGGTAGCACGAACATGACAAAACAGGACAAGCAGTTGTGGATGACAAAAACGGACAATGGGTGTACATTTATAAATGATGGATAAAGACAAATTCTTTACTGTACAGGAAGTCGCGAAGAAATTGCGCGTGAGTGAGCGTTCCGTGATGCGTTATATCAAGGCGAAGAAACTTCGTGCTATTAAGATTGGTCAATGGCGTATCAAGGAAATTGATTTCAGTAAATTTCTCATGTCTAACAGCAACACAATATGATAAGCACCATCAAAGTCAGCAACTTCAGGAGCATCCAAGACCAGAATCTTGAGTTGGCTCCTTTGACCATCATTTATGGTCCCAACGCAGCGGGTAAGTCCAGCATCTTTTATGCTTTGGCTGTTATGAAAGAGATACTTACTGATGCAAATCGACAATCGACTGAATTCTTCAATTTTCGTTTTATGAATATAGGCGACTTTCAATCGTCAATTTTCCGTCACGATTTAAATAAGAAGATTCAGATTTCAGTCAAGGTGAAGGCGGGTGAGATTAGTGTTGAGTACAGAATGGAAATAGGACCGAAAATTGTCGATTTTTATTTGGATGCTGGGGAACCCTATAATTTGCAGTTGCATGTTACAGGAACGTTTCCATATCCTAATACGACCCAAGACAATAAAGAAATCATAGTGAATGACATGGCATTCAACGTGGTTTGGACAGGAACTGGGGGTCAAGTTACCGCGAAAACTCCAAACCCCGAAAGTAACAGGCTTGCAAACGAGATAGCCGCTATACTCAATAAACCAATTTTGACGATTAGGGCTTCAGATATAGTGCCCGTCAAACGGGGCTTTACTAAGCCAAGTTTTGCTGCGGGGAATCCCGTACCCTTTCCTCTCTCAGAGGATGAAGTTGCTATAAAACTTGCAAGCAATTTATATGCCGACCAGCATTTAAGTCTGTATCTTGAACAAATAATGGACAGACACTTCAGCGCGAAATTTATTCAGCAACTTGGGACAATCAGCCTCACGACTAGTGACATCAAAAGCAAGCAACCACCGGTAGAGGTTGTAAATGATGGTTTTGGAGTCAACCAGCTTATTTATTTGCTTGGGAAAACTCTTAATAAAGAAACTCAAGTGGCCTGCATTGAAGAGCCAGAAATCAACCTGCATCCTGCAGTGGTTCGGAAGTTACCAAAGGCCTTTCTTGATTTGGTGAAAAATGAAAATAAACAACTACTTATTTCTACTCATAGCGAGACTCTTATGCTCAGCTTACAAGCTGCCGTTGCTCGAAAGGAGATCAATCGATCGGACATTGTTTTTTATTTTGTTAAAAAAGAGGACGGTATAACTAAACTCGAGAAACAAACCGTTAATGCCAAAGGACAAATTAAAGGTGGTCTTAAAACTTATATGGATGTGCAGTTAGAGGATATTGTTGCTTTTATCGGGAAAACGGACGAAAATATACCTGAACCGAAACGAATTGAAGATGTCTCACCAGCCGACCCTACAGCCGAGGATACATCACCACCTCTAGCCAATGTGTAACAATGCGGTCTATCATTGTCGCCGACGAGTGGGTATATCACTACTTAATGCATGCAGAGGGAGCGGATTTAGGTGTAAAAACCTTTCGCTTTTTAAAACAACTTAAAATTCTCGACGACAGATTGGTTGTCGTCAGAGGAAGCAAATTTACTGATAAGATGTATCGGCTTGCAAAAGAAGATCAAGCACCTTTTGTGCTTTACAGCAAAGAACTTAGCGGTCTCTATAACTCAAGTTTTTGCACCATCCTAGAACAAGAGGATTTGGTACCTTTTCCAACAGAAATGGTCGGCGTTAAAAATGACGACGTTTATTTAGTTAGAGCACAACTCACAATCCCCGGGAGTTTTATATTAACAACTGATGGAGCTCTCAAAGACACTCTGGCTCCTCATCCGCGCGTACTAGTGGAGCTCGTAAGTTCATTTCTTGATCCGTATCTTGCCAAGACATAGTGTTTGTTTAACATTGCGCTTCCAAATTGATTTTGAACAAGGGAGTTTGCCGATTTCAGAAATCGGCAAAAGGGCTCAACACGCGCACGGAGGGTGGGGAAAGTGTTGGTATTCGCCTTCGCATTCCCCTCCAAAAAAATCTTTCTCCAAAAAATCTTCGGCTTCTGAATTTTGAACCTCACCCTCCACGCGCGCGAAG
>JBBUJJ010000005.1:0-1397 GCA_038054895.1 Patescibacteria group bacterium
TAAACCTGACGAAAATCCATCTTTTGTCAACGTAAGCGAGGCAGAACAGAAGGCCACCAAAGAAGCATTTAATAAAGCAATTGATAGCCCTTCTCCCGCAGGTATACAAATACCTCCGGCCACTCCTGGTCCCGCAGATAATCAAGGAACTATCGGAGGGACTGAACCGCCTCCTGAGAAAACCGAGGAATCCCCGCGCAATCCTTTATGTATCCTGCCCGCGCAGGAAAAACTAATCCGGTCTCGCATTGGAAAAGACTTTGCAAAATCAGATGTCGAAAGAATTACCAATGATCTTAAGAAATCCATGAACGTTGATCACCTGAAAGACCTGCTTAAAACCCAAATGAATGCGGTAATGCAGTGGATAAATACTTCCGCAGCGGAATTGAAAGAATACACGGAAGCATTGAGAAAGGAGGAAGCAGTTGGCACAAACAAGTAAAAGGCATGTATGGGTTGTATGTGATACCTGCCCATGTTTTTACTCAAACGAAGATTCAGAAGGTTGTAGTCTTGGTTGTGAAACAGTATTTCTATATAACAAATCATTGGACAGAAAAGGTCGCAGAATTTCTTATGCCTCTAAGTGCTGCGAATTAATTGAAATTCGTACAAAGACAAAAAGTATCAAACCTGAAATATTTTATAACATGGGGGAATAGCATGAAAGAGGAAATGATAATTGAGCATAAAAAAACCCAAAGCTGAACATTGCCGATTCCACCGCAATAATATTACATGCAATGGAACACTGGAACAAATAACGGATATCCTGTTTCAGTGCAAAAAGTGCAAGCGAAGTCATGCTTACTGTCATAGGTGTGGTCATTTTTGGGCGAATAATAAAAACAAGAAACCCGGCGTATGTCCATCCTGTAAAAATTACAGGTGGGATGTGCCAAGAAAGGGAGCGATTGTAATTGTAATTTAACTTATTTAGAAAGGAAAATAATATGCAAGTAATAGCAAGAACAGGAGAAGGATACTTAGTAAGCGCAACGCAAGAAGAAATATCGTCAATACTGGCATCGGTGTCAAAACCTATTAATGATAAAAATCCGATAGGGATAGGCGATAAAATACCGGCGTATGATTATGCCGCTATGATACAAAAATGTAAAGCCTTTAAAGACTCTTACGATTTTAAGAAATATAAAGAGTCTGTAACGGCATTAAGCAATAGCGGTACAAAGATTATCAATGCAATCGAAACTTTAACTTTTGAATAAGTATGATACGTGAGTCCTCCTCACCGTATCTGTACGAGGGTTGCAGGTGGAAAGACGGTTAAAATCCGTATCCTAATTTATGACAAATTCAAAGTTATTGTTGATACCAATAGGGCTGAATTGGTAGAAGGTATTTTTACGTTTAGAAAGGAGGAATTCAATGTC
>JBBUJJ010000006.1:0-2826 GCA_038054895.1 Patescibacteria group bacterium
GGCATCCCCCGGACTCGGTTCCCAGGAAAATATCAACTGTCCTCCGGAATGATTACCAATCGTCAGAATGAAATAAATTGTGATAGCTTTTCGCTTTAGATTCCTATCTCTCTCAATAGCCCAGCCCCGTCGCTTTTATGTCACTTTGACGAAATCAAGGAAACTGATTAGGTTGATTGATTATTGATTTCCAAAATAAAAGGTCGAGCGCCGAGTCTGCGAGGAGGCAAGCGTGGGTTACCTGTTATTTTGGTTAAATCAATTCAATCATACCTAATCTGTTTCTGAAGATGAGGCAGTGTGACAGAAAAGTAATGGGGTGGGGCTTATCTTGACTTTGATGGCTTGAATTGCTAATATAAAGCGTCATTAATAAATGGTTTTAGGCCTTGAGAAAATACCCATTAGCGGAGCAACTCCTCCCTATTTCTCAGACTATTACCAATACGCATGCAACAGACAAATTACGAACTAGCTTTCCATTTAAATCCAAATCTGGAAGAAGCTAAAGTTAAGGAAATAAGACAAAGCATAGAAAACATCATAACCTCCAATAAGGGCGTTATTTCTTATTCAAAAGAACCAGAAAAGATCCGGCTGTCTTATGAGATTAAACATGTGGGCAATAGTTATTTCGGTTATATTCAGTTTAATTTGTCTGAGCCCCAGGTTTTGGACGAGTTGAATGAAAAGCTTAAATTAAATCCCGAAGTACTGAGGTGCTTAATAATAAAACTGCCTTCTGATTTACAAAAGAAACAATCCATGCTAAAACAGATTAAGATGAAGGAAAGACAAGAAAAGAGAGCCCAATCCAAAACAGCTATTTCGGAAGAGCCCAAAAAAGATTCAAAAGAGTTAGACAAGAAACTTGAAGAAATAATAGAGGGACTGTAAATAAAAACATGAATTTAAACAAGGTATATTTAATTGGAAGATTAACCCAAGATCCGGAAACAAGGTCTACCACGAGCGGACAAAGTGTTACCACTTTAAGATTGGCAACAAACAGGGTCTGGAAAGATCCTTCCGGAGGCAGAAGAGATGCCACTGAATACCACACCGTAATCGCCTGGAGCCGGTTGGGAGAGATTGCCAGCCAGTATTTGAGAAAAGGCGGTTTGGTCATGATTGAAGGCCGATTGCAGACAAGAAACTGGACCGGAAAAGATAATGTTAAAAGATACGTTACCGAGATAGTCGCCGAAAGTTTGCAGATGGGACCGAAACCAGTAGGCGGACAGGGAAACTATTCTGCCGAAGTAACTGATATTAAAAACCCTTCGACAAGCTCCCAGCCTTCGCAAAGCTTCGGCGGGCAGGCAGGACGAGTCGCCCCATCGCCCGTTAAAGATGCAGAGATACCCATCATAGACGAGAACGAACCCATGAATACGGGAGTTGAAGAAGATGAAATGAGTATTAAGGAGAAGGACTTACCTTTTTAATATGGACTGTAAATTTTGTCAAGATAATATAAATAGGGTGGACTACAAGAACACTCAATTTTTAAGGAAATATGTCACCTCCCAGTTTAAGATTGCTACGAGCAAAAGAAACCAGCTTTGCAACAAACACCAAAGAAGGGTAGCCGAGGCGATTAAGCTCGCAAGATTCATGGCGATTATGCCATACACCAGGAATCAGACGGTGAAATAATAATCGCTCCCACCCCACCCATTTCCGACCTATTGCCTGCGCCTTCGGTCTCCTTCGGACAGATCATCAAATTATTTTCAATTTGCTTAATAAATTTTAGTATCCGTTTGCCCCCGCTCTTTCTTGAAGATTAGAAAGAGCGGGGTTTTCCGACTAAAATTTATTGATATTAAGCAAATTATCAAATAATTTAATAATCGTGTTACCCTCGGAGGCAAACGGCCTGAAATGGGCAGGATTGGTCGCTTATTTTAGCTCCCGGCAATTTCCCTGCCCATTTTTCAAAAACTCTTTTTTGGAAGCAAGGGCCATATGCCTTCAGAGAACGACCCGCAGGCGCTTGGGCTTGGTTCTACCAAGCGCCGAGGGAGAAGAAAGATTTGCCGCAGGAGCAAATCTATTCTGGTTCGATGAAGGCATATAGCCTGAAGCTGACTTGTGAAAATAAAAAAAGACCTCGCGGAAAAGTGAGGCCTCTCTTTTTGTATGCCGGAAGGGTATCCGGCCGGCTCCTCAATGGGTAGCCGATTTTCGCATAAAGAACGGGGCGAGGACTGGAGAAGGAGGATGACCGGAAGCCACCCGAGCGGCAGAATTCCGCCCAGCAGGTTGTCCCGACCATAGCCACGACCGTGGCACTCCAGTCCTCGCTAAATTAACTCGCGAATTTTTCATGAATTAATTTAGAGAGGCCGAGTTGTTAGCTCGGCCCACCAAGGAAACTCTACTATTTCAGCCCGGCTTCCTTGGCCTCCTTCTTCGTCAAGACGACACCGTCCTGACTGAAGTAGGTCTTGCCTCCGATGATAATTTTCTGAACCATTTGTTCCCCCAGGGTGACCACTGCTTAAGGAGAGCGGTCTTATCCTTTCCGCTGTATTTTTTCTAATGGCCCAGCGGAGACGGCTTGACTTATGAAAAAGAGTTAAGGGAGTGGCGACCGCACCAACCACCCCCTGTCATTAAACCCGGCCACGCCCTTGTGCGGGGAGCTTTCGACCGAGACATTTACATCATACTCTCCTAATTCCAAAATGTCAAGACCACGCTTCCCAGCCACATATCTAAAAGCGAAACCCAGCCCATTTCAGACCGTTTGGTTTCGAGGAATACACAATGCTTAAATTGATTGATAATTTGCTTATTCAACAAATTTTAGCCGGAAAA
>JBBUJJ010000007.1:0-10363 GCA_038054895.1 Patescibacteria group bacterium
ATTTTGGATGATTTTGTTTGGGAATTGCGCAAGAAAAATGGGTATATGCAAGTTGACATTCCCCACATTACGAAAAAAGATCTCTACGAAAAAAGTGGTCATTGGGATAAATTTAAAGATGAACTATTTAAAATTACCACCCGAGAAGGGCATTTGTTTGTAATGAAACCCATGAACTGCCCGCACCATGTCCAAATATATGCTAGAAAACCTTGGAGCTATCGAGAACTGCCCCAAAGATATGCCAGCACCACAAAAGTATATCGAGACGAACAGACAGGTGAGTTGGCTGGTCTTTCCAGGGTCAGAACTATTACCCAAGATGATGCTCACGTTTTCTGCCGAATTTCTCAGGCCAAAGAAGAGATCCAGAAAATATGGGAGATAGTTCATGAATTTTACGGAGCTGTAGATTTAAAACTTCGTCTACGATTATCTTTGCGAGACCCCAATCATCCCGAACAATATCTTGGAGATAAATCTAATTGGAATAAAGCCGAGGAAGTGCTTCGAGAAGTTGCCAATGAAAACAAAACAGAATTTTTTGAAGCTCCGGGTGAAGCTGCTTTTTATGCTCCTAAACTTGATTTCATGGCAACCGATTCCCTTGGTAGAGAATGGCAAGTTGCGACGATACAATTAGACGTAAGCATGCCCGAAAGCTTTGACCTGACATGCGTAAACGAAAAAGGAGAAAAAGAGAGAATTATAATGATCCATGCCGCCATCATGGGTTCCATAGAGCGTTTTCTTTCCGTTCTTATTGAACACTATGCCGGGGCCTTTCCGGTCTGGCTCTCCCCTGTTCAGGTCGCAATCTTACCGATATCAGATAATCAGAACGAATGGGCTGAAAAAGTGTATGGGGAACTAAAAGCTGAAGGAATCTGCGTGGAAATAAATAAAGACAATGAGACATTAGGTAAAAAAATCAGAGAAGCCGAAATGCAAAAGATTCCCTATTTACTGATAATCGGCGAAAAAGAAGTTGAGGCCGGGTCCGTGGCTGTCAGAAAAAGAGGAGGTGTGACAGAGCAAGGGCAGCGACCGAACGAAGAGCGAGGAAGTACTGAGGCCAGCAGGCCGAATGTGATAAAGATAGATAAATTTCTTGACAAAATTAAAGAAGAAATAGATTCTAAGTCATAGAAAAAAGCCCCAAAAGGGCTTTTGCTATACATTTCTTCCAGAGTTAGCGGCAAACAGAGAAGCTAAAAAAACTAGTCCCAGTGCAATCCATCCATTCCTGCTTGGTAATTCCCCCATCTTATACCACATAAAGAAAAGAGTCATGATAATAGTAATGACCTGACCGACAATAATTGAAGTATACATAACTCCGAAATTGGTTAATGAGAGTTTTACCGACCATGCCACTAAAATTGTTCCGAGAATATACGACGGCGCGTTAAATACCCAAACCGCAACTACAAACTTCCACCAAGAGGTAAGATCTCCGAACAACGGAACATGGTAAATTCCAGATTTTATTCTTGAAAAAAGAAAAGTATAGTTAAAGTAACTAAAGATAAGCTGGGCACCTATTAGGGTAGCGTATATGGGTAGTAATTTTAAAAAAACTTTCATCCGTTTCCTGTGGAATAAGGATGTTCTGTGTATTCTAAATAAAAAACCCAAAAATGTCAACCCAAGGGTGGGCGTAAAAAAGAAAACCCCCTAAGGGGTTTTTAAATTAATGTATTTTTACCATCCAAAAAATTTAAACATACCGTTCCAGGCAAAAATAAATCCGACCGTTTTAATTAAATTACCAATGCATAAAGCTATTAGTCCCGCTCTCCAACGAGGAGTGCCGCACAGAAAATCGCCCAACATTCTTGGTCCCCAAATTGGCCAAAGTCCAAATCCAAACATGGTAAACCACCCGCCAATTTTAACAGCTTTTAAAATACCGTTAAGTTTGTTGTCAAATTTCTCGTGCCTTCTTGCAAAATAAACCTTCAGCCAGTCAACATAACCATCTGCCCTCATTTGTTTTCCAACCTTCTTGGCAAAATTGATGTCTTCTTTATACCATTCTTTTATTAGGGTTGAGATCCTGCCCCAACCCACATACCAAGCAACCATTTGAATTGTTTCATTACAGCCTACCACCAAAAACAATAACCACCCCTGAAAACCCAACGACCTAAAGTAGGGAATTTGAACGGTATCCGAATGAAAAAGTGTTGCAATCGGTGTTAGGGCGATAAGCATAAAAAGAGGCCACAATTTAAGCCACTTGGTCACATTCGCCCCCTCCTTTTCAAAGAACAAAACTGGGTATAAAATACCATAAACTATGGCCAAACACAAAAAGGACAAAATTATCGTAATTGTCGGCCCGACGGCATCGGGAAAATCCGACCTAGGCATATTTTTGGCTAAAAAATTCGACGGCGAAATTATATCCGCCGACTCCAGACAGGTTTATCGCAGAATGAACATAGGAACTGGTAAAATTACCAAAAAAGAACAGCTGTCAGTAAAACATCATCTGCTTGACGTGGTCAATCCCAAAAAAGTGTTTACCGTTTCTGATTTTAAAAAGTTAGGAGAAAAAGCCGTCAAAGAGGTTTTGAATAAAAATAAAATTCCGTTTATTGTAGGGGGTACGGGATTTTATATTGATGTTCTGGTTAAAGATATCGCTCTCCCAGAAGTTCCTCCTAACCCTAAATTACGCAAACACTTCAACAAGCTCAGCGCGGAGCATCTTTTCAAGATGTTCCGAAAAATAGACCCTGAACGAGCAAGAACCATTGACCCCCAAAATAAACGCCGCCTTATTAGGGCCTTGGAAATAATAAAAGCAACCGGCAAACCAATCCCAAAATTAGTATCAAATATTAAGTATCAAGTATTATGGATAGGATTAAAACCCAAAGACACAGAAAAGAGAATTAAATTACGGCTTGAAAAAAGGTTAAGAGCGGGAATGATAAAAGAGGTTAAGGATCTTTTAAGGACAGGTGTAGGTAAAAAGCGGTTATATGATTTCGGCCTCGAATACCGGTGGATAAGCGAGTATTTAGCTGGCAAAATGAGCTATGCCGAAATGAAAAATGGCCTTTTGAGAGCCATAGTTAAATACTCAAAACGTCAGATGACTTGGTTCAAAAAAAATAAAAACATTCACTGGCTTGCCCCGAGCGAAGCCGAGGGGATAAAGACCCAAAAAGAAGTGGAGAAACTAATTAGAGAATTCATTTCTCTTCTTTAGATTCAGAGTTGCTGGGACCGAGTATCTCCCCTTCTGCCGGCACCGTTCTTTCGGAAACATACTTACGTTTCCGTTCTTCCATAATCTGCTCATGACGCTCCCTGGTCAGTTTAGACTGATCCTTTTGATCAGACATGAACCAACTTTTTGCAAAGTCCTCTCTTCGCTCCGACCAGTTCACTAGTTTTGATAAGAATTTTTTAATCATTTTAATTTTTTCTTTAACATTTCTTCGACCATTTGCGGATTAGCTTTTCCTTTGCTTTCCTGCATTACCATGCCAATCAAGAATTTAAGCGAAGCTTCTTTCCCTTTTTTGTAATCTTCTACTGCTTGGCCATTATCTGCAATCACCTTATCCACCGCTGTTTCTATTTCACCCTCACTAGAAATCTGGCCCAGGTTTTTTTCTTTCATTATCTGCTCAGGGTGCAAACCAGTTTCCGCCATTTCTTTAAGTACTACTTTTGCGCCAGTTGAAGAAAGCTCTTTGTGAAATATCAAAACCATTAATTCCGCAAATGCTTCCGGTGAAATTTTGAATCCTTCAAGGTCGTCTATCTCTAATCCACTTGCGCTCATTAGATTTGGAAATTCAGTGATAATATAATTGGCCGAAAGTTCATGAAGCCGTCTTCTCAAGTGCGGTTCGCTTGTGAATTCTCCATTCAATCCTTTTTTAATATGAAAATCCTTTGCGGAAGAATCGAGCTCTGTCGCCACGTGTTCATAATAATCCCCAAGATGCCGCGTTACGGTAAATATCTCAATCTGGGCATCGGTAAGACCATACCGGGCAAATCGTGTTCGTCTTTGTGATGGCAATTCCAACAATCCGTCATTGATCGCCTCAATCTGGGCCGAGGCAAACTTAAGCGGAGGCAAATCCGGTTCGGGAAAATATCTGTAGTCATGGGCTTCTTCTTTTGAGCGCTGACTGACGGTTGCTTTTTTTGAATCGTTCCAGCCTCTTGTTTCCTGAACTATTTTCTCTCCCGCCTCAAGAAGTTCAGTTTGTCTTTTTATCTCGTAATCAACACTATCGGAAGCGGCTTTGATTGAATTCAAGTTTTTGATTTCCACTTTGGTCCCCCATTTTCCATTTTCACCAGCCAAAGAAATATTAACCTCAACCCTCATTAAACCCTTTTCCATGTCAGCGTCCGACACGCCAAGATATTTTAAAATTAACTGCAATTCTTCCGCGAATTTTTTGACCTCCAATCCTGTTTCAAAATCTGGTTCAGTTACAAGTTCCATCAATGGCACTCCAGCACGATTATAATCAACCAGCGAATAATCTTTTTCCGGTAAATGATACAATCTCCCAGCATCTTCTTCCAGATGAATTCTGGTTATTCTTATTTTTTTGCTGGCAATATCTAAATGTCCGCCTTCGCAAAGAGGTTTCTGGTATTGGGTTATCTGGTAGCCCTTGGGTAGGTCAGGATAAAAATAATTCTTTCTTTCAAAAAAAGTATCTCCGGATATTTTGCAGTTCAAGGCAAGGCCAGCCATAATTACTTTTTTGACCGCCTCATGATTAATGACAGGAAGGGTTCCGGGATGTGCAAGACATATTGGGCATATGTTTATGTTCGGGTGTTTCTCATCCGGGTCATTAAGAGAATCGCAGAACATCTTGGTCTTGGTTTTCAGCTCCGCGTGGATTTCCAGGCCGATTACCGGCTTATATTTCATATGTCTTAATTTAGCACGATTTTTTCAAACAAAAAAGCCCATAAAAATGGGCGTGTCTGCCTTAAAATCAGAAAGGAATATCTGGCAATACTCGTCTGCGGGCTAATTCTGCTTCAAGCTGGTCATCGGTAAGTTCGCTTAAAAGAACTTCGGAAGTTTTTTCATATGGCTGCATCAACATGCCGGTTACTTCAATAATTCCATCGACAACTTTTTCTTTTGCTCCGTGGAAAATAGTAGGATAAATATCTTTCAAGAGTAGGTAGATTTGTTCGAATACTTTTCTAATTTCCCATTCAGCGTGTCGTCCCGTTCTCATCATTACAGTATGGCGTAGACTGCGTAAATTAACCGAAAAACCTATCTCATTGCTTTGACCATTGGGAGCAAAGCGTCTCAGGGCCGAAGTAATTTTCTTTTTCTGCGTAAAATTAGTCATATCTTTAAGACCGATTTTTTCTACTGCTTTTTTATACCAAGTTTCGTCAAATAATTGCTTTTCAAGACAAAGATATTTAATTGGTTCTAATATGGGGTCAAAGACCATATCAATTTCATCAAGCCGGATAAATCGGCCGGAATTCTGAGAAAAAGCAGTGCCAGCTCGGTGTCTGACAAGTTCGTGAGTGAAGACACGGCTGCAATCAGCAACAATGAAATTAAAGTTGACATGCTCAAATACCGAACCATGACCGACATCAAAACAATTTCGAAGATTATCTTCAATATCCCTTACCCTTGAGATGTTTTCGTTGTGGCCAAGGGTCAGGCTTTTATAGCACAGCTTAGCAAACATACTGCAAAGTATTTCAGCACTGCTTAAACCGGCTTGTCTGGCAGCTTCCATAGACTTTAAGAAATCCTCATTGCCGCTATCTTTAAGATAGCGCTTAATTTCAGCTTCATTTATCTCTTGGTAACCAACCCAATAAACTTTTGGCTCAACAAATTTGCCCATGGCACCCTCTTGTTAAAGTTCTAACAGTTTAGGTATAATAACAAAAGTTGAGAAATAAAAAAAGAGGATAAAAATCCTCTTATAACACTCGAATTCCTTTGGCCTTCAGAAGGTTCACCAATTCGATTCTGACATCGGAAAATATTTCTTCAACACTACGCGTGGCATCAATAAACTGAAGATTTGCCCATGGATATTCTTTGGCAAAAGTATAGAAATTTTCTCTTATCCGATCGAGGGTGTCCGTCTTTTCCATTTCATCAAATTGGCGACCTGATGCTTTGCCCCTTTCAATAGCTACTTCGGCCGGCAAATCAAATACAAATACCCTGTCTGGCCAAACCCAATAACGACCGTGGAACTGCTGATTCATCTCCATGAGCATATGCATCTCAATGATATTACTCCGCTCTGACCCATAAACCATTGATTCTCGGAAACGATCGGTACACACAA
Organism: Patescibacteria group bacterium; assembly: GCA_038054895.1. Taxonomy (GTDB): domain Bacteria; phylum Patescibacteriota; class Minisyncoccia; order 2-02-FULL-40-12; family GWA2-44-9; genus 2-01-FULL-41-26. The sequence goes on from JBBUJJ010000007.1 coordinate 6,339, forward strand.
CATGACCCTGTTCAAGATGTGGAATTATCGTCTTTTCACAATGCATACGACTATCTTTGGCAAATAATTCCTGTAAATCAAATGGGTCGGTTCGGACAAATAAATCTTTGTCCGCCAAGATGGTTCTTATTCTTTTTCCAAAATGTTCAACTGTGGGCTGTCTTGTAAGCACAATCTCCGCCTTCTTGTCTTCAACGTAGGCTCTAAGCCAATTATACATTCTAAAGGATTGGGTGGATTTTCCACAAAAATCAATACCGCTGGCACATAAAAACAATCCTCTATATGGATTGGCTATCATAGGTCTCTGTTTTAAAAGTTCTAATGAGTCTTAGAATTTTACTCCTAAAAAATTGGCATGACAAGTGTAGACAACAAAACCCCGCCCCTCTAAGGAGGCGGGGTTTGTACATTTTCTTAAACTATTTGACTTCAATACCCATACTACGAGCTGTTCCTTCTATTATACGCATTGCGCCTTCTATGCCATTGGCGTTTAGGTCGGCCATTTTCTGTTCGGCAATTTGTTTTACTTGGGCTTTGGTAACTTTGCCAACCTTGTCTTTATTGGGAACACCGGAACCTTTCTCCAGTCCGGCAGCAACCCTCAATAAATATGCCGCGGGAGGGGTCTTAAGTTTGAATTCAAAAGTTCTGTCTTCATAGATGGTCACCTCCACTGGCGTAACTTGTCCCATCTTATCTCTTGTGGCTTCATTGAATTGCGCCACAAATTGTTGGAGGTTTATTCCGTGAGGGCCAAGAGCTGTTCCAACCGGAGGAGCCGGGGTCGCTTTCCCTCCTTCAACTTGCAGCTTTACGATTGTTTTTATTTTTTTTGCCATATCTTAAATAATTTTCAATTTTCATTTTCCAATTTTCATTGAATGTATCAATTTTTGAATTTTCAAACATTGAATCATTGAAAATTTATTGGAAATTGTAAATTGGTAATTGATAATTGTTGATTTTCTACAACTTCTTGATTTGTAGAAAATCAAGTTCGACGGGGGTTTCTCTTCCGAAAATAGTAACCAGAACCTTAATTCTTCCCCTTTCGGCATCAACTTCCGAAACCTTACCGTCAAAATCCTTGAAGGGTCCGTCGGTTATTTTTACCCTATCATCAACCGCAATGTCAATCTTGTATTTTGGTTCTTGGACGCCCATTCTCTTCATTAAAATATCTATTTCTGCGGCCGCCAAGGGAGTTGGTATTGTTCCCGCACCGATAAAACCTGTAACATTAGGCGTATTTCTGACAACATACCAGGACGCATCGTCAACGATCATCTCCACAAGCACATAGCCAGCATACAATTTTTCTTCAATTGTCTCGCGTTTCCCGCCTCTAATTCTAATCTTTTTTTCTTTAGGAACAAGGACATTGAAAATTTTATTCTCAAAACCAAGCGACTCTACCCTTTGTTTCAAATTGCGGGCGACGTTATCTTCATAGCCCGAATAAGTATGAATAGCATACCAGTGACGTTCCTCTGTTTTAGCTTGTTTGGGCATATTATAACTATTTAAGCAAAAACTTGTCGATTATAAATTTATATCCAAAATCCAACAATCCCAAAAATACAGCCATAAACAAGCTGATTCCTATCACAACCAGAGTATAGAGAATTGTCTGGCTTCTTGTCGGCCAGATTACTTTTGACAACTCTACTCTTACTTCTTTTAAAAATTGTGCTAATTTATTCATTTGCGAAGATATTTAAAGTATTTTAAAATGCCCGCCGGGCAATTTATATTACTAATGATAGCAGGTTATCATCCTAATTGTCAATAACCTGTTTTTTGACATCCGTGGCCAATAAATACCCCGACCCAAAATGATACTTTAGATTCTCAAGAAAATTCATTCCGTCTTGAGGATATAATTTCCCTGGACGGGCATATTTATAATCAAAAATTCCTTCCCCTTTAATTCCTTCGACAACCGGATGCTCGTGGTCTCCCTCTATTTCCACAGTACCACCTTCTTCTTCCAACAACTTAAATGTCGCAATCTTTTTTTGTCGCGCGTCACGGTCTAATTCAAACAATTCTACAAAGTAAAGGAGGGTCATGCGTTATCTACTGGGATTTGGCCTTCTTCCAATAAAATTTCGGCCCTATCTTGGGCTTTTTTTATAATTTCTATAATCTCCGGTTTTGCGCCTATCGTAAGAGAATCGGCGTGGGCCAAGAATCTTTCCAGTGAAGTCATCTCAAATCCACCTAAGGTTGCCAAACCTTTTTCTAATGCTTTTTCAACTAAGAGTGTCCGGGCTTGCTCCCAAAAAAACATATAGAAATCATGGTCAATTAACCAGAGTTTGCCGGTATCAGAATCAATTATAAAATTTCCGTGATGTCTATCCTTAACATCAAGCAGATAGTCAAAAATTGCTGCCCGCGTTATCTCTTCTGGTCTTACTTCCATTTCCCATTCTGTCCCATAACCATCATGAAAATTTTGGATACGACGCTGTAGGGTTCCTTTAAGTTCTCCTATCGTCCGGTCTGTAACCGTAGGGACCAGATTAAACTCAAGAATTTGGTCTATTTTATAGGACATGAGTTCTAAATCTGACCTTCTTATCTCCATCTCTTTTGCCTCAAAGATAAAGTCGCTATACATATCTGGCCTAAATAAAGCATCTCCATCGTCTTTAATCTCAACTAATTGCATCCCCCAATAACCTTCTAGTGTTCTCGCGCTTTTAATTTCCCCTTTTTCTAAAATTGATTCAAAATCAACCTTTGCTTGAGGCGATGTTTCGTGTTTTTCAAAATTATGGCCTTCAGGCATTTCTGTGTTACTAAATATCTAAATTTTGGACTGATTTGGCATGGGTTTGAATGAATTTTTTGCGGGGCATTACTTCTGAACCCATAAGAACATCAAACACTCTATCTGCTTCCTGGGCATCCTTGACGGTAACCTGAAGCAAAACGCGGTTGGCTGGGTCAAGAGTTGTCTCCCATAATTGTTCCGGATTCATTTCTCCCAAGCCCTTATAGCGCTGGATTGCGACTCCGGCTATTTTTTCGGTTTCTTCCACGTTTTCAACCGGGACAGATTCTCCTTCAACAGCAGTAACTTCCCACTCTTCATCTTTGGATTTTTTTATCTTAGCTTTAATTTTACCTGCCTGTCCGTCAGTAAGAACCCTCCTTAGGTTTTCCAGAATTTTTTCTTTCTCTTGATCATTATAGGCATATTCTATTTTGCTTCCCTTTTGAACCCTGTATAAAGGCGGCTGGGCAATATACAAATGGCCTTTATCAATTATCTGGGGGAAGTATCTGTAGAATAAGGTGAGTAAAAGCGTCCTAATGTGCGAACCGTCGGTATCGGCATCGGTCATAATAACTATTTTGTGATAACGCAGCTTTTCTAAATCAAATTCTTCTGAAATTGCCGTACCCATGGCAATAATCAGGGCCCTAATCTCTTGATGGGCCAGCATTTTGTCAATGCGGGCTTTTTCAACATTAAGAATCTTGCCCCTTAGGGGAAGGATGGCTTGCGTGTGTCTGTCGCGACCTTGGGTCGCGCTCCCGCCAGCACTATCGCCTTCCACCAAAAATAACTCTGATTCAGATGGATCACGACTTGAACAGTCTCTAAGTTTCCCCGGCAAGGTCATGCCCTCTAAAGCGCCTTTTCTCAACACGGTTTCTCTGGCGGCTTTAGCGGCTAATCTGGCCTTTGAGGCCAAAATTATTTTTTCCATTATCTGCCTGGCATCCAAGGGGTTTCTTTCCAGCCAATCAGATAATTCTGTATTAATAACCGTTTCTACGGCAGTTCTGGCATCGGGAGTTCCAAGTTTGGCTTTTGTTTGGCCCTCAAACTGCGGGTCTTTTAATTTAACGGAAATAATTGAGGTTAAACCCTCTCTGACATCGTCTCCGGAAAGGTTGTCGTCTTTTTCTTTAAGAAAAGCATTCTTACGGGCATAATCATTCAATGTTCTGGTAATAGCCGATTTAAAACCGGTCAGGTGCATACCGCCTTCTACGGTGTG
>JBBUJJ010000008.1:0-4327 GCA_038054895.1 Patescibacteria group bacterium
TATGCCACCGACCTCCTTCGCAATGGGGCCGATATCCGTTCTGTCCAAGCCCTTCTTGGCCACGCATCCGTCACTACAACCCAAATCTACACCCACGTCACTGATAAGCAACTAAGAGAGGTTCACAAACGCTTTCATAACAAAAAATAAAAAGACCGACGATTTCGTCGGCTATTTTTTATATTTGTTGCTAATTTTAATAAAGAGCAGCGGGTCAACATACCCGCCATCAACCCTTACCCCCAAATGCAGATGCGGGCCGGTAACCCCCTTACCGGTATCACCGGAACGGGCGATAGTTTGACTGTTTTTGACTATTTCGTCCTTTTTCACCAAAACCTCCGACAAGTGCATGTAGACCGAGAAAATACTTCGGCCATGATCAACGACAACCATCAATCCTTCCTGCAAAAGTTTGGCTATCAAAACAATTTTTCCACTATTGATGGCTTTTACTTTTGTATGGGGGGCAGCCCTTAAATCAACACCTTCATGAACCCGATTACCCGCCCTTCTCACTCCGTAAGCGCTGGTAACGGTTAGAGCACCTACGAGTGGATCGGAAAACTTGCCACTAGTATAATCGTCGTTACTACCTCTAGAAAACGTCTGTCTAAGGAGACGTTGCTCGCTCTCTTTAGAATCCGGGGTGGTAATAATTCTTGTCGCGTGACCGCAGCCCGCAGCAACTAATAAGGCGACAAAAATGAGGACCTTCATCGGTTGTCCCGGTACTTGTTCACCGTTTCTATGAAACTCAGTGGGTCAACAACAGGAAACTTGAGAGGATCGGTTGGATCACCCACCCTTATTCCAAAGTGAAGATGCGGTCCAGTGGCTCTGCCCGTTTTTCCCGATATGCCTATGACCTGGCCAGTTTTCACAAACTGGTTTCTTTTTACGTTAAATTTAGAAAGATGCATATAAAGCGAAAATATACCCGACCCATGATCAATGATAATTATATTGCCTTCGAGGGACAGATTTGTGGCCAAGACAACCCGGCCGGAATTAGTTGCCTTAACTAATCTTTTATATTTCTTGGTCCTTGGATCAAAAGTTATCAAATCAACCCCATGGTGATTTTCTCCACCAAATGGACTATAAATATCACCTATGGTTCTATCTTTATCAATAACTGCCCCGTCGAGGGGCATCACGAAATCGGTATCTATATATTTTTCCGACCCATGTCCGCTTTGATATGCTTTTCTGATTATCTCTAATTCAATAGGGTCTCTCGGCTTGTCAGGCATTCTTCCTCGAACAGGAAAAATTCTTTCCACCACTTCAACTTCCTCGTAATCTCGGCTCAACCTGACTCCCCGGCCATATTCAACCAGGGTAACGATATGTTTTCCGGGAACAATGCTTTTGTCTATCCCGATGAAAACATCTCCGTATTTATTGGGGAGATGGTGCTTACCAAAAACGGAAAGGCTCGTTTGCGGTCCTTGCCACTGGGGAGCGATGCGAAATATCAAAACATCGCCCTGCCGAACTTGGCGGTTTAGCGCCTTAAAGCTCTGCCCAAAAACAAGAGGCGGAACAAAGAAAATCGCTATCGAGATGAATAGCCATGTTTTCAAGGTTCAAACTCCTTCAAAAATCCTTGCCGTGAGTATAGCAGATTTTGGGTAAAACAAAACGGCTTAAAGCCGTTTTGTTTTAATGTGCAGTATTCTTAAATTAGTCCGAACGCATTTTTCCGAAAAAATCCCCCCGCGAAAATCCGGAAAGGCGGCAAAGACGCACGAATGACAATTTCAAGTTTTTCTTTGGCGGCAAATTCAAATAACTTTACTACCCTGATATTTTAATCTTAAAAATCCACGTATGCCAAACAAGGTGCGATATATGACAAAACCAATATTTTTCAAACGATCAAATATGGAATTTTTTTCAACCTTTTCAAAGTATGTAATAGTGTCGACCAGACGCGGATTTTTAATTTTAGAAGAAGTGAGTAAGGGAATGGCCGTTGCTAAATTTGGACCAATAAAGTGCCAAGAATCGTGGAAAGCCAAGAATCCGCTATTCATCACTTTTGGGAACCATAAATTGAAATCCAGTTTAACAAAACTATATTCATGAGCACCATCAATAAAAGCAAATTCAATTTTCTGATTAAAATTTTTAGCCGCGTTTTCGGAAGTATCTCTAATCGGTTCGACAAATTCGGAAATTCCCGCTCTATTTATGTTCTGCTTAAATTCTTCAAAAGTATCAACTTTACCAAACATTTTATGGTGTTCGGAGGAACCGATATGCGGGTCAATAGCAAAAATTTTAACCCTATTCGCATCTTTAGAACCATTACCGAGGCAGATGGTGGATTTTCCTTTCCACGAACCTATCTCCACAATCACATTTCCGGTTTTGATTTTCTTGGCGGCGTTATACAAAGAAAAGCCTTCGGCCTCGGTCAACCAACCGCCAACATTTTCTGTTGCTTTATTAAAAGTAAACATATGATTAAAAAATTTTCTTCCCCCAAAATTAAAATGTGGTTCGAGCCGATGTTTTTGCCCCGAAAATTGAATACAAATTAGTCGCCGAGCGAAGCGAGGCGAACCCTTCAAACTTGCAATTTCCTATGTGGTGCCCGGGGAGGGACTCGAACCCTCAATCCTTACGGAATGCGATTTTAAGTCGCACGTGTATGCCAATTCCACCACCCGGGCATAATTTAAATTTCGATGTGCGGATTAACCTTTTTCAAACGCTTAAATGCGCTTTTTACCCATTTTGGATTATCCCGATACCATCCAACGGTCTCAGCCAATGACTTCTCGAGCCCATACTTAGGCCGCCAGCCAAGCTCTTTTCTTATCTTGGAATCGTCTATGGAGTAGCGCCTGTCATGACCGGGTCTGTCAACTACATATTTTATCAAAGAAACCGGCTTTTTAAAAGCCCCCAGAATGGCCTTGGCTATTTCAATGTTGGCCAATTCCTGATTCCCGCCTATATTGTAAACTTCGCCGGCTTTGCCCCTGAACAAAACTTTTTCTAAAGCAGAAACGTGGTCTAGAACATGTATCCAGTCGCGGACATTCTTGCCGTCCCCGTAGAGAGGCAGGGGCTTCCCGGCTAATGCTTTCAAGGCAAAAGAGGGGATGATTTTCTCCGGATATTGGTGAGAACCGTAATTATTCGAGCAGTGCGTCACAATGACCGGCAGTCCGTATGTTGCAAAGTAAGCATGGCACATAAGGTCTCCGGCGGCCTTCGAAGCCGAGTAGGGGCTTCGCGGATTGTATTGTGTCTTTTCTGTAAATTTTGTTTTGGAACCAACATCCAAACTCCCATAAACCTCGTCGGTGGATATTTGGATGAATTTTTTGGCGCCATATTTTTTAACCGTTTCCAAAACATTAAAGACGCCATAAAAATTAGTATTGACAAAATCTCTTGCGTGGCCGTGGATGCTTCTGTCCACGTGCGACTCGGCCGCAAAATTTACGACATACTCTGGCTTAAATTTTTTGAACACCTTTTCAACCGAACCGGCATCGAATATATCGCCCTTAACAAAAACATATCTCTTGTTTTTTGAAACATCTTTGAGATTTTCCGGATTTCCGGCATAGGTCAGCTTGTCAAAATTCAAGACCTTAAAATCAGGATGATCCTTCAGAAAGTATCTGACGAAATGACTGCCGATAAACCCGGCTCCGCCGGTTACGAGAATGGTCTTCATGGTTAAAATGATTTTATATTAATTTTTGTTTACACAAAAAGTGTTTCTGGTAATTAGGTATCTTGGATACAAAAACGGCTTTACGCCTTAAACCAATTGGAAATTTGTCATAATACATATATCGAAGCAACGAGTCAGAATCTTTCATTCCATAGCCCAACTTTAGAGAACTTCCCTCATTATATATTCCTATTTTCTTCAAAGGAAGGCCTATTTCACTATGTAATACCTTCATAAGACTTTCAAGAAACTTCAGACTACCAGAAGTAAAATTTGTTCTTAACTCTCTGGTCCTCCGTTTATCTTTAGTTCTAATATATTCAACAAAAAACACACTCCCATCACCATCAAAATAGCCACGAATAAAATCTGGCAATAACTTTTTAGGCACATAGGGAAAGCTTATGGTTAGACTTTTACGCCTTAGACCACCTAATTTTACAAGGTCTCCATAAAGCTTCTTTGAGCAAAGACTGACGAAGTAGCAGTTGTCTTTATCAGTCAAACGAATTGGGTGACTTGAATTAAATACTTTAAGAATTTGAACAAAAATTTCCTTATCTTTTCCTGAAAAAGTCACGCGATAAGATTTTTCTTTTCGCATATAGCCATCGGCAAACCAAA
>JBBUJJ010000009.1:0-6821 GCA_038054895.1 Patescibacteria group bacterium
TTTTGCGCGGTAAGAATTTAGCGTCATATCAGCCGGAGGTTCAGCCCCAGATTGAAGTCATGATAAAGAACGCCGACAAGGTTAGATTTACGGGTTCCAAACTCGCCAACAAAACCTATTACCACTATTCCGGATATCACAGCGGTATCAGGGCAAGAAAATTATCCGAGCTCTGGGCAACAAGACCGACTCATGTTATAAGAGAATGCGTTTATCGAATGCTTCCCAAGAATAAAACCAGAGATAAAATAATCAAGAATTTGAAATTCGCAAAATAAAATGGCACCCGTAAAGAAAACTACAACAACCCGAGAGCAAAGCGAACGGAGCAGTCGTCGTATGACGGCTAAAAAACCGGCCGCCAATAAAAAAGCGGTCAAAAAGCCGGTCCGCAAACCCGTCGTTAAAGAAGAAGAGGTTTTGGTTGCCCAGGAAATTCCGGTTGCCAATGGTAACGGAAAAGAGAAGTATTTCCAGGCTATCGGACGAAGAAAAGAATCCATCGCCCGAATTCGTTTATATACAAAAAAATCCACTGATACCGTTGAAGAAGAGAAGGCCCTCATTGTCGTAAACGGCAAGGACTATAGAAACTACTTCTCCGACGCTAATCTCTGGAATGTCGTTGAATCGCCTCTAAGAAAACTTAAATCATTGAACCGCTTCAAGGTAACCGTCGTGGTCCGTGGCGGGGGAATGAGCGGTCAGGCTGGCGCCATCAAGCACGGCATAGCTCGAGCATTAGTTGAATTTGACTTAAACTTCCGAAAGAAACTCAAAAAGTCCGGCTTCCTAACCCGCGACTCAAGAATCAAGGAGCGACGCAAGTACGGTCATAAGAAAGCAAGAAAAATGGGACAATTTAGCAAGAGATAGAGCTCAACCCATCCCCACGACTCGACCGATAATAAAGCACCTCCAGCGGGTGCTTTTTATCTACATGCTCGGCGTTTCGCAGAACCAAGCCGAAACGCCTGCGCAAGTTCTCCCTGTGGGAACGGGTCTCGCTCTAATTCCTTAAACCCCTGTTTACAATAATTTTTAAGAGGAATAGGCTTTAAACGTATTTTTAAAGATTTAAATTATGAAAAAGAAAAAAACAACAAATGACATTATTGTTCTAGATAAAATTCTTGAGCAAAAAAGAAATGAGATTTTCCCAGACATGTATAAGTCAAACTTTTTTGAATTTTTTACCTCTGAACAAATACTAAAAGATTTCGATCTTTCTTATGATGAACTAAACTCTGGAGGGGTTGGTGGTGGAGATGACGGGGGAATAGATGGATTTTTTGTCATATTAGAAGGGGACTTACTAGAAGAGGGGGTGGAAGCTAAGGAAGTAAGGAAAAAACCAAAATTGGATTTATTTATTATTCAGTCCAAGGAGTCTTCTTCGTTTGAAGAGAGCGTTTTTGATAAGTTGTTAATGTCCATATCTAATTTATTTGATTTAAATAAGAACACAAAAACTTTAGAAACTTTATATAACACAGACGTCATAGAGAAGACCAAATTGTTTCGTAAGGTGTTTATGGATTTAGCCGCGAAGCATCCTAATCTAACCATAAATTTTTCCTATGCAGCAAAAGGAGATTCGAATGCGGTTGATAAAAAAATTAAACAAAAAGCAAAACTTTTACAAGACAAGGCGCAATCCTTATTTCCTTCGGCAAAAATTTCTGTAGACTTCTATGGTGCACGTGAATTATTAGACTTATTCAGAAAAGAGAAATCTTACACACTGGAGCTTGGCTTCACCGAAAACTATCTCTCCAAGGGGAAATATGACTACGTCGTTTTAAGCAAGATTAGTGACTATTATAAATTTATTACGGATGAGAACAACAATTTGAGAAAGTACATATTTGAATCAAACGTTAGAGATTACCAGGGTAATAATGCAGTAAATCAAGACATAATGGATTCTTTAAACTCACCAGAGAACCTTGATTTTTGGTGGTTAAATAACGGAATTACAATTATTGCCTCAGAGGCAAGTATTTCTGGAAAAATAATTGTTCTGGATGAGGTTCAAATAGTCAACGGTCTTCAAACAACTAAATGTATTTATAACTATTATAAAAATAGTGTGGCCAAATCTTCTGATCGGTCGGTATTGATAAAAATAATTATAACAAAAGAGGCGGCCATACGAGACCGTATAATTAAAGCTACTAACTTTCAAACAAGCATACCGATAGCATCTTTTAGGGCTACAGACAGGGTACAAAGAGATATTGAGGATTTCTTTAAGGCAAATGATTTATACTATGACAGAAGGAAGAACTATTATAAAAACGTGGGGAAAGCAAGTAGAAAAATAGTGGGAATTTCCTATCTAGCTCAGGCGGTTATGGCTGTAGTATTGAAAGAGCCACACATAGCACGAGGGAGGCCTTCTTCTTTAATAAAAAAGGATCAAGATTATGAAAAAATTTTTAATGAAAATTTAGGCCTAAAGATATACCTTGCTTGTGCGCAAATAATGAAAAAAGTTGAGGAGTTTATTCTGGCTAATCCGGTAAAATCAAATCGCGTACAAAAAAGGAATCTCAGGTTTCATATAGCTTTAATGACCGTTATGAAAGTGGTTAATAAAGATGATTATAAGATCCTTGATTTGTATAATTTAGACATTAATAGCTTCAACAAGGAAGTTGTTGATGATGCCTCAAACACAACTCTCAAAATGGCAAACCAACTGATTAAAAAGAACAAAAGCACACTAGATAAAATAGTAAAATCTAGAGAGTTAACAAACTACTTAGGGAAAAACTTTAAGGCACAATTTCTTAAGTTCAAATCTCAACATAGAGCCTAGGATTGGGTTTCAATTGGTTGACTCCCGATTCAAATTGTAGTAAAGTATCGGCAGGGTTTTTTGAAAAAGGTGGCTATCATATGCCATACATCAAAAAGAACCAGCGACCGGAAATAGACAAGTTGCTGAAGCCCCTCGCCGAATACATGGCTTCGCTTCCCGTTGAAGAACAGGACGGTTCCCTGAACTACGCGATAACCAAGCTGATTCATCAGATATATCCCAAAAAGTATTTCCACCTGAACCGCGCCCTGGGCGTGTTGTCCGCCATCACATTGGAACTTTACCGCCGTGTTGCCGGTCCGTATGAGGATGAGAAAATAAAAGAGAATGGCGACGTAGAATAAAAATTTTATCAATTCCAAGCCGTAATTATACGGCCTTTTTATTTTATAAAAAATCCGCGCGATGCGCGGTTTTAGCTTAAAGCTTTTGTAATTGAAGGTGAGAGCATTCCCATTACTGCTCCGGGGTTTGTTCTGCCGTCAAAATCTGTATCTACGACAACAGACCCGCATACTTCACACCATCTGACCACATCACTCTCCCCGAAAGTACGCCCTACTTCAAAAATTTCTTGAAGACTGTGCTTTCCCTTTTTACATTCTTTCTCAATAAGTTCCATAACCTTAGCCGCATACTCTTCTCTCGTCATTGTCATCGTAGGCCCCCACAAAAATAGAACTTTGCTGATAATATCATTATAATTCCATTCCGTCCAGTTTGACTTCCTATTGATAGTCGTCATCTATTCACCAAAGCAACCGGCGGAGGGTGTGTGCCTTTTTAAAATTAGTAAAATTTTTAAAAGGTGCACCCCGCAGTCATGCATGGAGGTTGTGTGAACTATTAGACTTTAAATTTCTACGATATTTAACCCGCCGCGCTTGTCTATTTCTACTATTTTGTATCCGTTGGGGTCCACAACAATATGGTCGCTATCGCGGAACCAGGCGGCATTTTTTATTTTAATAGAGAATCTTACTATTAGGTCTTTGTCTTCGGCCTTATGATATGGCTGATAATCAGTATCCGAAAGCCACATTACCCAGAGTTCGTTACTATTCCACCAAGCAAGCTTTTTGCCATCTGACGACAAAGAAAAACCGGTAACCAAGTAAGCCAGCCGTTCGGTCTCGCCGTTTTCCATATTTTTAAAAAGAACGCCATTTTTAAGATAGAAGAGTTCTGTTGATCCGCCAACTGGCGAAGGAGTTGGGTAGAGAAGATTTTTCATTTCTATTTTGAGATTATCTTTAGCTTCTCCTGATTCCGGCAAAAGAAGGATTCTGGAATAGTCGTTTACCAATCCTTCCTCCACGGATACTTTTTTCTGCCACGAACTGAAATTGTCCTTTTGCAGGCGAACCGTGTACTGTCCCGGCAAAAGCCTGCTTATCGTATATGAGCTGCCGAAGAAAGATGTTGAATTTAAAAATTTACCATCCAAATAAACCTTTGCATCTTCATTTGCCTTAATGTTTATTGAGCCCGTTCGAAAAAATTTCGCTTCAGAAAAACTATATTTATATCCTTGAGCGTAAAGAATTACCACATAGCTTAATAAAACAAAAATTACTACCGCCGAGTAAAATAGCACTTTTTTTGTTCTCTTGGTCATGCTTTGTGCATTAGAATCTAATAAATTTGATTTTATCACAAAATTAGCGTAATTTCAATAACATGAATAGCAGATTTGTTGTTAATGGCGGAAAAAAATTAAAAGGAGAAATAGAAGTCAAAGGGGCGAAAAATGCCGCTCTTAAAGTTTTTGCGGCTTCGATTCTGACATCCGGAACCATTAGGATAAAAAATGTTCCTGAAGTAGAAGACATCGTCAGGATGTCCGAATTACTGAAGAATCTAGGCGTTGAAGTGATTCACCTCAAACATGGTGAATACCAGATAACGGCTGCCAAAATAAAAACCTCGGCCATAAATTCAGAGATAGCCAAAAAGCTTCGGGCCTCAATTGTGGTCACGGCCTCACTCCTTGCCCGCACGGGAAATGTTAAATTTCCTCACCCAGGCGGATGTGTAATAGGGGAGAGGCCGATAGATGTATTCCTGGACGGCTATAAGGCATTGGGAGCAAAAATAAATTACAACAACGGACTCTATAGTATTAAAGGAAAACTAACCGGCGCTAAGTTTATATTTAGTAATATAAGCGTTACCGGAACCGAAGCCATGCTTATGGCTGCCTCTCTTGCCAAGGGCAAGACAATTTTAAAAAATTGCGCCTGTGAACCGGAAATAGAAAGTTTGGCTAACTTTTTGAATTCATGCGGAGCCAAGATACAAGGAGCAGGCACTCCCTTCATCATGGTTGAAGGCGTAGAGAGCTTGACCGGAGGCGAGTACAAAACAATACCCGACAGAATAGAAGCGGGAACATTCGCTATTTTAGCGGCAGCTACAAAAAGCAATATTTTGATAAAAAACTGCGAGCCGGAACATTTGGACTCTTTGTGGAATGTTTTAAAAAAAGCCGGGGTCCGTCTAAAAATAAGTAAGAACATTGTAGAAATTATTCCTTCCCAATTGAAAACAGTAAACATTAAAACCCACGAATATCCCGGCTTCCCGACTGATTTACAAGCGCCTATTTGTGTGCTATTAACTCAAACAGAAGGTCAAGGACTTGTTCATGAGACAATATTTGAAAGCCGCCTCTTCTGGCTTGACGATTTGAAAAGAATGGAAGCAAATATTTTAATGCACGATCCTCACAGAATTTCCATACAGGGACCAACAAAACTAAGAGCCAGAGATATTGAAAGTCCTGATTTGCGGGCAGGGATGGCATATCTTATCGCAGCACTGTGCGCAAAAGGCAAGTCAACCATAAATAACATATACCAAATTGATAGGGGCTATGAAAAAATTGAAGAGCGTTTAAGAAAAATCGGAGCAGATATAAAAAGAATTTAAAAAAAAGAGCATGAAAAAAATCGGTATTGATCTTGGCACAACAAATACAGTGGTATTCATACCCAAAAAAGGAATTATTATTAACGAGCCCTCTGTTGTTGCAATTTCTATTTTAGACAACAAAATAATGTCCGTCGGCAATCTCGCCAAAGAAATGATCGGCCGGACGCCTGATAGTATTGTTGTATCCAAACCGTTGGTTGACGGCGCAATTGCCGATTATCGCGTTACCGGAGCGATGCTCCGTTATTTCATCAAGAAAGCTGGTGGATTTTTAAGTTTTGTTAAGCCGGAGGTTTTGATATCAGTTCCAGCGGGAATAAATTCCACCGAAAAAAGAGCTGTTATTGAAGCAGCTTTAAATGCCGGCGCAAAGGCGGTATATCTCGTCAAAGAACCGGTGCTTGCCGCAATCGGAGCTAAAATTAGAATCAACGATCCGGCAGGAAATATGATTTTAAACATTGGAGGGGGGACTACGGAGATAGCTGTCATTTCCCTCGGCGGAATTGTGACATGGAAATCTGTTCGCATTGGAGGCAACAAACTGGACCAGGCAATCGTTGAATATGTAAAAAAGAAACATGGTTTGGCAATCGGAGAGAGAACCGCTGAACTCCTTAAAATTTCAATCGGAAGCGCGATGAAAATCCCCGAAGAGGAAAAAATAAATATAAGAGGAAGAGATCTTGCCACCGGCTATCCGAAGACAATAGAAATAACCACTAACGAAATTACCGAGGCCATCATCGAACAGCTCCGGGAAATAGTCCAAATTATTAAAAGCGTCTTGGAAGTCACGCCTCCCGAACTGTGCTCGGATATTATGGACAAAGGCATCCATATTTCAGGAGGCGGGGCTTTGTTAAAAAACATAGATAAACTGATTACTAAAGTAACCGGTGTTCCTGCCCAAATAGCCGACGACCCCATGTTCTGCGTCGCTCGCGGCACCGGCATCGTGCTTGAGAACCTCGACACTTATAAACGAAACGTCCTTGCAAAAAGATGAAAATTGCCTTAGTGCATGATTGGCTCAATAATTTAGGTGGAGCCGAGCGTG
>JBBUJJ010000010.1:0-17507 GCA_038054895.1 Patescibacteria group bacterium
CTCAGCTTTTGCTATTTCGTCTATGCCCGACAAATCAAATTTAAAAAAAATACCGGCTGGATACTTTTTCCGATAATTATCCAGAACAATTTGGCTGTTTTGTTTCAGCCGGTAGCTGTCCGGCCCATATAAAAATATAATCATTGCGTAACTATTTCCACCCAGATCTTGCCGGGCGCAAATTTAATTTCCTTTCCTGAATCATCGTAAAAATACAACTTACTGTCTAGTTCAGCGGCATCCTTCTCCCATTTTCCGTTTACAACACTGCCGTTCTGATATATTTGAGTCACGCCTTCACCCAGAACCTCAACGCTTATATATTGTTCCTTTAAGAATTTCGAGGTTGTGTTCATCACTATCACGACACCGGCTTTAACTGTCTGGCCGTTGTCTTTATCAATCTCGGCGCTGCTGTTTCTATACCGGCTGTACAGATTTGTCCCAGAATCATAAGTCCAATTAACAGCATGCCGTCCGGGGTAATTTACGCTTATTTGGTCAATCAAATTAGACAGGTTTTTCTTCGGCTCTTTCTCTTGGTGAGGATACCCGGGGAAACTATTTTTAAAATCATACTTGAGGTCTTGGGCCTTTTTTGTTAAGAGGTCCAAATTAGTAAATCCGTCGTGGGGCGGACCGACTCCCGCTTTTCTGTAAAAAACCGTGCCTTCGTATTTCATGGCATCAACATTATCTATGATGCGAGCGTCCAGTTTTTCAAGAACGCCAAGTTCTCCGCCCCAATGGGCAAATATTGTGTCCAGACCCGCCGCCAAAGGAATAAAATCATTTCTGGCCGACCTTACCGAACCGATTTCTTTCGGTTTTTCACATTGAAAGATGGCCATAAATCTGGTAATACCTGTCGGGTCAACCGGCATCTCAAAAACCATATCGGCTTGGCTTATTCCGGAAAGAGGCCTCGCCTCGGGATCAGATGCCAACATAACAGCAATGGGTCTGACATCGGCACTAGGGCAATCAAGACCGGTAATTGGACTCTTGAGCACCTCATCTTTGTTTACGATACTAATCCCATTATTGATAACTATCACCTTATTCCACCAGACAATAAATACGACAATTAAAACAAGAACTATCGTGCCGGCAATTATTAATAATCTGTTTATGTTAAGTTTCATTTCAGTTTTTGGTGTTTGGGACAAAAGTGAGCGGAACGGCCGCCGAGTTTTAGGCGCTCAATAACCCCGCCGTCTTTCTTTTTACACTTTTTGCCGGTATTTTGATATGCGTTTTGAATATTCTGGAATCTGCCCTTTTTTCCGGAAGGCATTCTGTAATCATCCACGCTTGAGCCCTGATATTTTATCGCCCTTTTAAGAATTTTTACAGTGGAGTTAAAAATTTTATTTAAGTCATTTCCGTTTAGATTTTCTGTTCTCGTTAGCGGATGATAGTCGGCATCCCATAAAATCTCATCGGCATATATGTTCCCTATTCCGGCGATGAAGGTTTGATCCATTAGAACCTGTTTTATTCTTCCTCGTTTTTTTATACTGGTCTGACCAGTATAGTAACTGAATAAATTTTGAAACTGTTTAAAACTTATTTCCAATGGTTCCGGGCCCAAGCCGCTTATTTCTTTGAGGTCTTTGACCTTATCGTCATCCACCAAAATCACTTTTCCAAAGCGCCTCAAGTCCGATAGCGCTAACTGATAACCGTTATTTAACATTAACATGAAGCGAATGTACCCATTCTGGCGGTCATCTTTCAATGGCCCCGGAATCTGGCTTATCCAGACACCTTTCCGTAGCTTCCATTTTCCGTAAAGCAAGTGGCCGGACATTTTCTGGTGTATAAAAAAGGTCTTATCTCCCTCTATGTCCATTATAATATATTTCGCCCGGCGCCGGATGCTCAATATCTTTTTTCCTCTTACTTGTTTTTTGAAACCATCAATCCCGCCCGCTTGTTTTAGGGTTTTAGGCCAGTCAGCCCAAGCATCGGTTATCTTTAAACCTATGATTTTCTTTCTTAATTCTCTTACGATTGTTTCTACTTCTGGTAGTTCGGGCATATGTAAAAACTTTAAACCAATTCCATCTCGGCCCAATTATTGCCGTATTTCACGTCAACCGTTAAAGGCACGTCTAATTTATGGACATTTTCCATTATGCCTTTTATCTTACCCGACCAATCTTTGATCAGTTCGCCTTTTACCTCAAATAAAAGCTCGTCATGAACCTGCAACAGGAGTTTTATGTTTTTTTCGGCTTTTTCTTTATGAATTAAATCGTGAATCTGTATCATTGATAATTTAATCAAATCAGCGGCTGTTCCCTGGATGGGCATGTTGATAGCCATTCTCTCGGCCTGATTTATAAGCTGGGGCATACCCGAGAATGCTTCTGGCAGCTGTCTGCGTCTCCCGAAGATTGTCGTTACATAACCATTTTTACGAACTTTGTCTTTTGTTTCCTGCATATACTTTGCTATTCCCGAAAATTCACGCATATATTTGTCAATAAATTCTCTAGCTTTGGCTCTATCTACGCCAGAAGCCCTTTGAAATCCCATGACTCCCATGCCATACAAAATTCCAAAATTCAAAACCTTAGCTTGTCTTCGCATGCCGGTAGTAACTTTATCGGCCGGAACGCTAAATATCTCGGCGGCAGTCCGAGTATGGATATCCTCTCCCTTTTTGAAGGCCTCCGTCATTTTTTTATCTTTTGAAATATGAGCCGCGATGCGAAGCTCAAGCTGCGAGTAGTCAAAAGAAACCAATTTATACCCCGGAGATGCGATAAAGACCTTTCTGAATTCCTGACCAATTTCGGTGCGGATAGGAATATTCTGAAGATTCGGCTCTTCGCTTGAAAGCCGGCCGGTGGTAGTGCCTGTTTGATTGAAAGTCGTACAAAGACGCCCATTGGGATTAACCAGTGTCGGAAAGGGTTCAATATAGGTGGTCTTTAATTTCTGAAGTTCTCTATATCTCAATATCAAATCAATTATCGGATGTGTCCCTGATAATTTTTCCAGCTCCGGCGCCGCCGTAGAGATAGCTCCCTTACCGGTTTTCTTCAGTTTGCCTATTATTTTCAAATGTTCAAACAAGATAACCGACATTTGTTGGGGGGAGTTGATATTGAATTTCTTACCGGCTAGTTCATATATTTTTTCCTCCAGTTTGCTTAATTCTTTAACGGTAGTTTTTTCCAGTTTGGTAATAGAATTTAAGTCGATTTTTATTCCACTTAATTCCATCTCCGCAAGGACAACAGAAAGGGGCAGTTCAACTTTTTCGAAAACCCAAAGAGTATCATTATGTCTTAATTTGGCAACAAGATTGTCTTTTAACTCCAGAATAAAGCTGGGTCTCTTTTTCGGATCAAGATCCATATTTTGCTTTGTCTCGGTAAAATAAATCCTATCCAAAGAGTAGTCTCTAAGGTCAGAATTCAGGAGATACATGGCAATTTTTGAATCAAAACCTATCCCCTCAATATGGATTCCCCGGCCAAGAAGGGGCTTTGAAATTACCTTAAAATCATGGCCCGTTTTGTTTATCTTCGGATTTTCTAAAACGGCCTTGAGGTCAGACCTCAAGGCCTTGTTTTTTAAGAAATATTCAAACAAAACCAAGAAGCATTCTTTAAAATCAAAGGCAAAAACAATATGGTCTTCGGTCACATCCAGAGCAAAGTCATTTTGATTAGTCAACTTGGCCAGTAAGTCGGTTATGTCTTTATCTGTCCTTAATTCTTTAACCTTTGGGCCCGATACTGCTGGCGGCAAAAACGATGTCTGCACCCCGGCCATTCCGTCTGCGGCAAGAGGAGCCGAACCATCAATTTCAGAAACACGCTTAAGCAAGCTGAAAAAACCCATCTCCTGAAAAACACGGGCAACTTCTTCTTTTTTCATTTTCTTCCGCCACTCGGCGTCTTCCAGTTTAAAACGAATGTCTACGTTTTTAATAATTGTCGAGAGTTTTTTTGAGAAAAAGGCAATATCCTTGTTTTCTATAAGCTTCTCCGCCAATTTAGCCGTGAGTGGTTTTTCAAATTTAGCTATTTCTGCATTTTGATTTTCAAGGAATTGATAAAGATTATCCAAGTTTTTGAATTTTTTTATCAATTCCGATGCCGTCTTCTCCCCTACTCCGGGAACTCCGGGAATGTTGTCCGAGGGATCTCCTTTTAGACCCTTGTAATCAACCACCTGCTCCGGTTTAATTCCATAGCGTTTTATAACCTCGTCTTCGTTGTACAAAACAGTATCCGTTACTCCCTTTCTCAATGTTAAAACCACTACTTTATCGTCTTCAACCAATTGAAGCGTATCCAGGTCTCCGGTAGCAATAATAGTCTGAAGGCCATCTACTTTTCTGGTCTTCTCGCAAATAGAACCAATCACATCATCGGCCTCAAACCCCGCTTTTTCAAAAATTGGTATTCCAAAAGCCGCAAGAACTTCTTTCACTCTCGGTACTTGCTCGTGCAATCCTTCGGGAGCTTTTTCACGATGAGCTTTATAGTCGGCAAATTCTTCATGACGGAATGTCGGACCGGCCAGATCAAAAGTAGCCACGATATAATCCGGCTTTATGTCTTTAATCGCTTTGATCAACACGGCCGTAAAACCATAAACGGCATTAGTCAGAACACCGGTTGGGGAAGCTAGGGTTTGCGGCAACGCATGGAATGCCCTGTGAACTAAAGCGTGACCGTCTATTAAAATAAGTTTCTTCATTTTATAGTAATTTTTCTTTCATTCACGCTGATGTGGTCAATGTGAACCGTAATGTGTTTTTTGGGAAGTATCTCTCTCACTCTTTCCGCCCATTCTATTAAAACAATGCTATTTGGCTCCCGGATAATATCTTTAAACTCCGGGATTTTTAAATCTTTATAGTTCCCCACCCGATAACAATCCAGATGGTATAAATTTGCCCCGTGTGCAACATATTTTTTCATCAAAACAAAAGTCGGACTTTTTACTTTTGATTTTATGCCCAATGCTTTGGCAAATCCTTTTACAAAAACCGTTTTGCCGGCACCTAACTCCCCCTCCAAGGCGATAATAGCGCCCTTTTTTGTTTTAACAATTTTACGGGCTAAATCCGCGGCAATTTTTTGGGTTTCTTTTATGCTTTTCGATACAAATTCCATAAATTAATACTCACAAAATCTCTGTCTTTAATAAATAAATTGTACACCAAATTATGCAAATGCTTAATTATGAATACGTACAACGTTATTTCAAAGAAATTCCGGTTTTCTCGGTAAATTTTTTTCTAAGAAGTTGGTCTTTATCCAGGTCGTGGGCCACAAAGAAATGTATATACGGCTCCACTTCAAAGGCCTTTGCTATTACCGCCAATTCCTCCCGACACTCAAAAGGATGCGTCCATAAACTTTTTTGAGCCATGATAAATCCTAACTCCTTTAACTTACTTAGCAAGGCCTGTCTGGCTTGTTTCTTTGGGCCAGGAATATCAAACGAACAGAATCTCCAAAAACCATCCCATTGATCCGGCTTTTTAACGGTTAGCTCCTCCAAATTATACCTGCTGACTAAGTTTTTGCCCAAATTGGTAATTTCTACACTATAACTGCCATCTGAATTTTGTGAAACATTGACTCTTTTTCTGTACTTTAACATATACAGCTCTTTATAAAACTCCTTCCACTTCTTTTTGTCCAATTGTCGTTTTAGAGCGCCAATGGCATTAAGTCCAAAATAAGGACTGCTCGAAGCTAAAATGACAGCACCGCTAATAGCCAAAGCTTTTAAAAATTTCCGGGAGAAAGAATCTTTGTTTTTAGTTCCAGTATTGTTAGTTTTAATGTTTTTAGTTTTAACCATGTTTAACAAATTATATTAAAACCCTACCATGTACACCAAATTATGCAAATGCTTAATTATGAATACTCATGATGATTTAATGAAAAAACCGCATTTGCGATGGTCCCTCCCCAGTTTTGTAAAAAACTGGGGAGGGATTGCAAATGCGGTCTGCGCCGGGGCCTCACTGGCCCCGGCTGCGAAGGTATTCGGTATGAAGCCGGTCGAGTTCCTCGGGAGAAAGCTCGACCGGTTCTACCGGTACCGATGGCGCCGCCGGCACATAGACAGCCGGTGGCGACACTTGTTGGACTGTCTCCGGAGGAACCGTGGTCGGCTGCTGACCGACCACAGCCGACTGGGCCGCTTGCTGGCGAAATCGCCACGACTGGCCGGTGGCTGTTTCGTAGCACCACGGCCAAACGAGGTTGTACGCCAGGACGGCAATTGCGAACCAGAACAGTCCGATGAACCACCACCCTTCAACCGGTCCGAAAAGGTGACGACCCTCACTACCAATCTGTCGCGCATTCTTGCCTGTTCCGACACGAACTTCGCACTGAATTCGTTTGGACATGTGTCCCTCCTACTGAACGGCTGGGGCAACAATGTCCCAGCCATTGAAGTTGTCGCTGCTGCGGATTTGTGCCGCCTCCTGATCCAGACCGCCGGAGCGGTTCGGAATCAGGATAACGGCCTTGTATCCATGTTCGGGTGCATCCACCTGAACACTTTGCCAGGGTTCGATGCGAGCGATGAATTGCTCGCCATCCCACAGCTCGGCACGCTTGGAGGTCCGGTTAGAAACTCGCCACTCCCCTGCCATTGAAGGCGGATTTGAGACGGACCCTTGCCGATTCAGTTGAGTGCCGACCGCGACGGGAATTCCGTCAGGACCGACTCGCATACCCTGTTGCCCTTGCGGAGGGGTCACGATGACGTCGTCGCGTTGGTTTTGGTTTTTCCCACGACGGGTCAAGAGACCGATAATCGCGCCGGCAGCTCCGCCGATTGCTGTGCCCCTACCGTTGCCGGAGACACCATACCCGATTGCCGCACCGATTGCTGCGCCGGTGATGGTTGCCTCGCGGCGACCCATCGGGCGCATCTGACGGTCGTACATCGGATAGAAGCCGCCACCGATCGGAAGACCGTAGGCGCCGTATCCGCTATTCCAGCGAAGGTCGTCTCGCAACGAGCGGTACTCCGACCTCCGGAGCTGGTTCGTGAGTCCACGCACCATGCCGAGGTTGTCGGCAGTGAGCATTCCCACCTGGTCGCCATTGACCATGTAGTACCAGCCGTCGATTGTCTGGGGAATGTAGCCCCAGCGAATTGCCTGGGCGCTGGCCGGAACGGCCGACGCCAGAACCGCCAAAACGACGAACGCCAAAAGTGACTTTCTCATTGCTGTCCTCCCTGCCCTTTGTGAGCAGAATCTGAATTTCAAAGAATACCTATATTATATCAGGTATTACTATAAATGTAAAGACCCCGTAAAACGGGGCTTAAAATGGGACTTTTTACCTGTACAAAACCCACCCTCTGGAAATTTTACCGTTGTGTTCCTCACGATGATAAAAGGCGCTAAAAACCTTTTGCTTATTCCTCCCTTTATTCTTTCCCACATCGGCAAAAGCCTCTACCTTAATCTTGGCTCCCAAAGGAAGCATTGCGCCCGAAACTTCGTGATCTGGGCTTATTGCAAATTCCCATCGAACCTTATCTACATATAGATACACCGTTAAAGGAGCGCCGGTTCGATTCTCAAGAAAATAAGGATAAGCGGGAACTCCCGAATTTGCCAGAGGCTGTTCTTGATAATAAGGATGATAATATTCCTGGGCGTTTGCCACTAATGGGAAAATAAACAAAAAAACCAAAAAGACAAGAGCTGACTTCTTCATACAATTCTCCTGATATTTCAAGCAACCTCCACCATTGTATACAATTACCTCGTTTTGTCAATACATAGTTCGTTCCGCACGGAACACCGCTCGGCCTTATCATCTTTTCATCACGGTTCCTCATCTCGGTATCGGACTCGGTATGACTGGTATGTATTAACTAAAATAACAGGTAACCCACGCTTGCCTCCCAGCCCCTCTTTTGTTTCAAAAGAGGGGCTGGGCGCTCGACCTATTATTTTAGAATACATATCCAGCCAACCTCGTCTTCCTCCTCAATTCGTCAAAGTGATTCTAAGATGATAAGGCCTCGCCTTGAACCTCTATTGCCAATCACCATCTATCACCTAACCAACCGGCGGAGGGTGTGTGCCTTTTTAAAAATTAGTAATATTTTTTAAAAGGTGCACCCCGCAGTCATGCATGGAGGTTGTGTGAACTATTTAATTAAACATCAATGTTTTTAAAATGTCTTATTTTAGCTACTTCTCTGGGCTCGTCTAATCCTATTGAAATGACATCTATTTGCCATTCTTGTTCAGGACTGTATTTTTTTGCGGCAAGATAGGTCCTTGCGGTACGGACAACTTTGACTATTTTAGAACTATTGGCCCTCAATTCCGGTTCAAATCCGGGAATTATTTTCCGGTTGGCTTTGACCTCGACAAATACCAAAATCCCTTCTTTTTTTGCGATAATATCTATTTCACCCCATGGTTTTCTGTAATTCAATTCTAATATGGTGTACCCCTTCTTTTCTAAATACCGGGCCGCCAAATTTTCCGCCAAAAATCCCAGTTCGGATGTGCTCATTTTGGCAAAATACCACCGAATCACCATGTTGACAACTAAATTGACTTTTTGACCTTAAAAGTGATACCCTTGATAGGTAATTCTCGCAAAGAGAATTTTTGCTTTTAATTCAAAACCAATTAGTAACCAACTCAAAAAAATCATATCCTTTCTGCTTAAAAGCCGAAGGGAAGGGTCATTTTGGCCCAAGTTTAAAGGCCTTACCAAAAGCCGTTTATTCAATTTTTATGGGACCCTCGTCTTGGTTTTCTTGGTCTTGGTGTTCAAGGGAACAAATGGTGGAGGACAAACCAGCTTATTCAGAAATTTTGTTAGGAGTTACATAGAAGAAACTTCAGCATCAATAATCAACATTTCTCAATCCCAAAACCAATTAGCTGACATTAATAGTTTTACGGCCTTAAGTGGCCAGAATCTGGGCCGAGGAGGAGAGGAATCTGGCAACCTTGATCTCTCAACCATTCAAGAAAACTCTTTAATGGCTAATAATCCTACTGCAACAGACTATATTGAAACAGGATTTACTAGTAACCAAATCGTAGAATATACTGTACAGCCAGGAGATTTATTGTCTTTCATCGCCTCTGACTATGGAGTAAGCGTAGATTCTATCATTTGGGCAAATAGTCTAGTCAACGCCAACAGTATCAGCCCGGATCAAGTTTTAAGAATTCCTCCAGTTTCAGGGGTCATACACAAAATCAAAAGCGGCGATACGCTGGCTTCAATTGCTAAGAAGTATGGGGCTACCACTGAAAAAATATTGGCCTTCAATAATCTGTCAGAAGCCGAATCATTGGACATCGGTACAGAAATAATCGTTCCTGATGGGCAGATTAAATCATCAGTCATAGCCAAACCAGGAATACAACTGGCTGTAGCTAAGAGATTCTCATATCTTCCTGACTTAGGTGATTATTTTATGATTCCGACCCAAGGCCGTATCAGCCAAGGACTTCATGGAAGAAATGGCGTTGACAAAGCCAATTCTTGCGGAACTCCTATTTTTGCTGCGGCCGATGGTATTGCCACAACAGTTGATGGCGTTGGATATAACGGTGGATTTGGTCAATTCATTAAAATAGCCCATCCCAATGGTACAGAAACCCTATATTCCCACCTAGGCAAAATTAGCGTTATCCTTGCCCAAACTGTCGCCAAGGGCCAATTAATAGGCCTTATGGGCTCTACGGGCCGTTCTACCGGCTGTCACCTCCACTTTGAAGTCCACGGAGCAAGGAACCCCCTCCTGAAGTATTAAAAGTTCCGCGCGGAACTTAGTCGCTTCCCAGCCACATACCCACGACTCGACCGATAGTCGCCTCGCTCCAGCGGCTCGGCGCTATCTACATGCTCGGCATTTCGAAGAACCAAGCCGAAATGCCTGCGCAAGTTCTCCCTGTGGGTATATGGCTGGTCGCTATCCAACTATCAAACAATAAAAACTTCTCTCAAAAATTATTTTTTAAAACAAAAAACCCCGCCTGGTAAAGCGCGGGGCTTTTGGCGGAGCGTCGGACTCCTTAGTTGAAGCAGGCGGCGACGCCAGCCGGAACCGTGATGATTCCGACGAATACCGCCATCGGCCACAGGCCAACAGCGACAAACACCGCCAGCCAAACCGAGATACCTACGAATTGAAGCACCTTTGCCGTCTTGGAAATGGACATTTTGGCCTCCTGTTAGAATTGGTTTTCAAGAACCCTTTAATTATAGCATAAACTTAACTAAAAATCAAGGGCAAAAAACCGGCCTTTTGAGCCGATTTTGTGCCATGTTCCGCACGGAACTTGCGCTCGGGTAACTGGCTTCTCGGAAACAGAATATTTTTATTCCGGCGATAAAAATTTCTTCTCCCTCGTCATGATTGGTCGCCCAAGGCGACACCAAGCCAATCATGACTGCGGGTCGTTCTTCTAAGCCAGTTACCTTTCGCTTTTTATTTATCAACTCGTCAAAGTGGCATAAATACGAGAGCGATGCCTCACTCCGCCTGATTCATCGTCCTGGATAAGTTTGCTTAATAAATAAGACGCTAATCTAAGAAATCTTAATATAGCGAAGCGGTCTTAAGATTTCTACAGAGATTAGCGGCTATTTATTCAAACTTAGAAAAAAGATGAGAAGGCGGGATGAGGCGGAGCGATTCTTTGTGGGATAAGGTGGAACGAATTAGGCTAATTCGCTTAACATTTTCTCGTTCATACGCAGATTTACAGCTTCGGCTACGTGTTGCTCCTTGATTATTTCAGAGCCATCGTCTAGGTCAGCGATAGTCCGAGCCAACTTTTTGGTCTTATGATACGCCCTTAATGATTGATTTTTTGAATTAATGGCCTGTTCAAGCAAATTCTCGGCTTCTTTTTCTAAAACGCAGTACTTATCTATGTTTTTATAATCAATCTCGGAATTTGCCAAAAGGCCAGTATTTTTGAACCTAATCAGCTGAATTTCCTTGGCTTTGTTTATTTGACCCTTTATTTCCGCCATTTTTTCGTCTTTTGAGGAGTATGTCTGGCCAACTGTTTCGCGCGGAACATTTATTTGAATGTCTATTCTATCTAATAACGGCCCCGATACCTTCTTTCTGTAATTTAAAACCTGAATAGGGGAGCAGTAGCAAACACCTTTCTCCTCGCCAAAGTTCCCGCAAGGACAGGCGTTCATAGCGGCTACTAATGTAAAATTAGCCGGCAAAATAACCGAGGACGATGCCCTGGAAACGGAAATAGTGCCTTCTTCAAGGGGTTGTCTTAAGCTTTCTAAGACATTTCTTGGGAACTCCGGAAGCTCGTCCAGGAACAAAACGCCCCGATGGGCCAAGCTTATTTCTCCCGGCTTTGGCCATGTACCTCCGCCTACCATTGCCGGAGCTGATGTCGTGTGGTGAGGACTTCTAAACGGCCGTTTAAACGATAGGGGGGAGTTCTTTATAAGTCCGACTGAACTGTAAATCTTAGCCACCTCAATTGCCTCCTCAAAAGACATTTTAGGCAACAGTTCGGCTAATGCTTTTGCCAATAGCGTCTTACCCGAACCAGGAGGCCCTGACATAAGGATATTGTGAGCTCCGGCGGCGGCGACAATTAGGGCCCTTTTGGCTGTTTCTTGGCCCTTTATAGACACCAAGAGGCCGCTATCGTCTTCTTCCAATGATTCGGGCTTTTTCACTCGTTCCGCGGATAATGGTCGTGTATTATTAAGATGGCCAAACACTTCTTTTACGTTTTTCGCCCCAACGACATCAAGGCCCTGAACTATCTGGGCCTCGGCAAGATTGGAATAGGGGACTACCAACTCTTTAAAACCCAGCTTTTTAGCCAAAATTGCCGTAGCAAGTATACCGTTGGTATGCTTTAAAGAACCATCCAGAGAAAGCTCGCCGATAAATAACTTTTTTGAAGAATCAAACTGAACTTGCTTGGTTTCCATCAAATAACCGACGGCAATCGGAAGGTCGTAAGAAGGACCTTCTTTTTTGAGGTCAGCCGGAGCCAGATTTATGATAATTTTCCTGTGTTTTGAGTTAGGAGCAGCTAAAGAGCTATTTTTGATAGCCGAAGCAATCCGGTCTTTGGATTCTTGGACCGCTTTGTCCGGAAGTCCGACGATATTAAAAGCGTGAATACCAGGAGTAGAATCAACTTCCACTTCAATGAGTTGAGCATCTATGCCGTTTATTGCTGAAGAAAAAAGCCGTATGGACAAAAAATATCATCGCCCCTCCCGCGATAGTTAACTATGATGTTAGTATGATAACGATTTTGTTTTAATAAAGCAATTGAGGAGTACTTCGCTGGCTCAGCATAAACTCCGGCGACGAAATACTGAGGCCAACAGGCCGAATGTATCTGAACAGCTGACGCAACCTCCATGCGTGACTGCGGGGTGTAGCTTTTTCCGGGGAGCTTGTGTCTCCCGTGTTGCCGACGTGCTACTTGCTGATGAGAGCAGTCAGTTTGGCTCGCTCCCTGACTGCACCCTGGCCGGCGCCGAGGCGCTGGTCAAGGATTGCAATATCTGTTCCTGCGACATCTTCGCGGCGCGCTCAGTGCGCCGTTCGACCACTTGCTCCGCCTTGGCAGCGGAACCCTTCTCGGCATCCCGCTTGTCCTGCGCTTCACGATGCCGTTCGGCGGTTTCGTACCGCCGAGAGAACCAGCCGAAGTCAACTCGCGGATCGCCTGTCAGTTTCTTGTCGCTCATCTTGTCGCTCATCTTGTCGCTCATCTTGTCCCCCTTCACTTATCCGCCACCATGACGGATATCTAGGATGAGTTAATTATACCATATCAACATGGCATTTGTCAACACTTAAAAATCGGCCTTTTTAGCCATTTTCAACGGCTCACATGTGAGCCGTTGATTAAGAATACTTTACTCAAATCTTGTTATGTACACAGAATTATGCAAATGCTTAATTCTGTGTACTTCGAAATTAGTTGTTATTTATTTGAACTTCTATTGCCAAATGCCATCTGCAACCTAAGCAACCAGCGGAGGGAGACACTTTTTACAAAATTAGCAAACTTTTTAAAAAGGCGTTTCCCTCCGTACGCGTAGAGGTTGTGTCAGCTGTTCTGATGAAGTTGGTATCAACCCCAGCACCAAACTTTTCCGCTGACTGCCATTAAGAAAGGGGGCGGGTTTAGTGCGGGGTTAAGTATTTGTAACTACTCATTTCACTCGCAGACAAATACTTAAAAAGGCGCAGAACGCCCCTAAAAAATATGTAGTGTGGGCTCTACGCCTTAAGGCCTCTTGCGAGGCATGAATTGCCGGCAATCCACGTAATGTCTGACCACCAGCTAAAGACCTAAACTAATTATAGGTGACAGTGATGGTGACAGTCAATAGCAAAACTGTGGATAAGGTGACACTCATGGTGACATGGTGACACACACATGGTGTCACCATGAAAAGTTGGCCTATAACGCCATTATTTCAAACACCCAGCCCCGCTTTGGCGGGGCTGGGTTTATTAAATTTTGATAGTGGCAACAGGTTATGCACAGTTGTGTCACCTATGGAACACGGATGACTTCTGGAGAAAATCCGATTTTATTTTGTATAGATGAGAGGGCCTCTTTGTTTATCTCAATACCGGTACAATTTCTATTTAACCGTTGAGCTATTTTCATTGTAGTCCCGGAACCCAGAAACGGGTCTAGAACATTGTCTCCAGGCCTAGTAAATTTCTGTATAAGTCGGACTGCGATTTCTTCCGGGCATTCTGTTGTATAATGCGTAAACACATGGTCATCTTTTACCAGAGCCCTCTTGATATTTTTTTTCAGAAAAACAGAAAAGGGTATTATTCGTTGTAATTCAAACAGAATCCTGAATAACATCCTGGAACCGGCTAATCTGGGATGAGTTTTATAATTCCAAATAGGGTTCCAATACAAATCCCTAAATGAGTTTTCAATTAAATCATGGTTTCGGGGATGCAGGCCTTGTTTCTGAAATACCAAAATATATTGAAAACGAGTACTAACTTTTGCTGAAATATCTAATAAACCCCTGTCCTTGTGAAGATATCTATCCCATATCCCTACGTTCCTAAGGGGCAAATTACCAGGCATGGACTTAATCAGGTCATCGTGAAAGGGAATATAAACAAGTGAATCATGGTCTTTGCGAAAAAAATCATGAACCCAAAGAGCTAAAATACCGCCTTCTTTAAGAGTATGGCTACATCCTTGCCACACTTCTGATATTGACTTCAGGAATTCA
This sequence comes from Patescibacteria group bacterium, assembly GCA_038054895.1. Lineage (GTDB taxonomy): Bacteria > Patescibacteriota > Minisyncoccia > 2-02-FULL-40-12 > GWA2-44-9 > 2-01-FULL-41-26. Next base: position 14,277 of record JBBUJJ010000010.1, read on the forward strand.
TCATAATCATCAATCGCACTCAACTGGCCTTTTTCTTGTGAATATACAACCTCGTTCCAATAAGGGGGGCCGGAGATTATCAAATCGAAATGATTTTCTGGCAAAAAAGATTGCATTTTAGCGGCATCCCCAATGAAAACAGTAGCTTTTAAATTCATGATTTATACAATTTCTCAAAATTTAAGCCAAGACACAAGTTCAATTGCGCAAAAGAGAGGGTGAGTGTGTCTTTTTACTTAATCTGGCCTAAGAGCGAGAACACTGATAACCGCTCTAAAAGAGTCCCTGGAAGACCCGAGTACCAAGTAATTTTGGAATATTGCATAGGCAATACCGGAATCCTTGTTTGGTATTCTTACGAAACGAAAACTAACGCCCGAATAGACATCTGAAGTGAAAGATCGTTGAGGAGAAAGTTTGCCAAGATTAAAAAGCTTGGCAAGGTCATTTATTATTCTCGGCTCCCAAGTATTCATTAAACCAGTGGCTAAATTGCTGTCTTTCTGTGTAAACACAATGAAGGGTCGTGCAGAAATGCCCTGACTTGTTCCCAATTGACCGTATAACCCAAGTACCCATTCGTGAGTATCCAAAAGTCCACCCGAGTCATTAAGTGTTGATGTGTCTATTGAGAGTTTGATTAGAAATTCTTTAAAGCTGTATTTCTGCTGATTTTCATCGACAATATTGTACAACCTGATTTGGCCTGCAACCGGCTGTTTAGAACTTATTGCGGTGGTTAATGATGTCAAAAAGACGCTTGTTGAAGGGATAAAGATATTCTCTGCGACTCCCAATATATCAAGCGGAGGGGGCGTAGGCGTGGGAATTTCTATTGGAGTAGGCGTAGGTGTTTCTATGACAACTTCCGGAGCCGGCGCTCTTAGAACAAAGAACCAATACGCAAACCCCGCTACTACAGCCACAACACCAATTCCGATAAACAACATATTACGATTGCCGCCCGGCTGGCCTTCTTGGGGAACATAAATTTGCGGAGCCGGAACTGCTCCACCCACTTTCGGCACTGACGGACCTTTTGGAATACTTGGAATAGTAATACCCGGGAGATTCTTAGATTGGGCCAAGGGAGCTGACCTCTTTGTCTCTCCGAGATTTACGTCCGGAATTTTAAATTGTGGGCCCGTGACTGGCGGCTTAGCCGGAGCCGGTGTTGCCTGCGGCGGAACAGGAACAATCTGTTCAACTTTTCTGGGAACAGGAACTCCCATCGGCTGTTGGCCCTGTTTAAGACGAGATATGTCTTCGCTCATCGTTCTTATGGATGATTGGTATTCTTTTACTCCGGGAGTTGTTGGTGCCGGTTTTGGCTGTGGAGGGACATTAAATTGCGGCTTTGGCATTTCCAGTGGCTTTGGTTGAGGGGGTGTAACCGGGGACGGTGGAGTTACTGGAACAAATGGTTTTGCCGAAGGCGAAGCCATAGATCCTGAGCTTGTCGAAGGAGAAGTTGGTCTTGGCATTATCGGAGGCATCGACGGTTTTAGGGTCGGAAAAGAAGGCCTCGTTGCTTGAGGAAGAGGAGCGGGAGAAGGCGCTGTCGGACTCGTAGAACTTTTACTTAACTCCCTGACCAAGTCGTTTATATCCATAGTTTTGGGCTTCTGATCGTCTGCCATGTTTATAGTTTGCTCGCCATCCGATTACTTTCGTAAAGCGACAGGCGTGCTGTGTTATATTTAATAAATTTATTTTAACACAATCGGAAAATAAGTTGTAAACACACGCTCCAGCCCTATCCCTCTCGCTCTGATTTTAATTCCAAACAAAAAAGTGCGAGATTATCGCACATTGGTTATATTTTTTGGCCCTTGAATAGATTTCTCTTTAAACTCCCGGCATCGACAGGCATTGCAATTAGTTCCCACTATCAAATTTTCTGATAGTCCCATGTGACCATGATACTTACGCGGATGATCACATTCACAGATTAATTCTGGGTCATGACGACCAAATACAGGATGTGAGATTTCACTCACAACAACCCCCCTTTTTTTTATTAAGTTCCCGACTTTAGTGTGGCATATTCAATTGATTTTGTAAAATAAAACCGGCCCTTTGAGCTGGTTTAATTATACCCTCACTTTTTATTCGTTATAAAAATAAGGCATGAGTTCTGACTCGGAAATATATTTTGAGGCCTGATTAAAGATGGCCCGCAAAGTTCCTTTGTCTAATTCTTTATGATTCGGAATGGTCAGGGTTTGATGTATTTTACTTTTTGTTCTGCGAAGTTTAATGTGGCTGCCTTTTTGACCAATTACGGCAAAACTAAAAGACTCAAGAATCTTTATCACGGCATCACCCGATAAGACCTTGAGTCTATGCATGAATCTGGGGAAGTTCGAAATTCATTAAAACAGAGGGATTTGGAGCAATATCAAAATCAGCGGGATTCTCGCCTTCTAAATGCAAATCAACTGCTTCTTGAATATTTACTGCTAATTCGTCCAGAGTTTTCCCTTGAGTAACCACGGGTAAATCAATGCCTTCGGCAGTATAGTATTTATCGCCTTTAGAAATATGAAATTGAATTATTCTCTTCATAATAATTTTATTATAGCAAACACAATCCGAAAACACAATGCATAGTTAGGACTTCTGAAAAAACCGGCCTTTTGAACCAGTTTTTGAGAAACTTTGAACCTCTATCGCCAATCGTCATAAAACGCCTGAACAACTGGCGGAGGGTGTGCCCTTTTCTAAAATTGACGAGATTTTAGAAAAGGGGCACCCCGCAGTCATGCATGGAGGTTGTGGTCATACGACCACTGCTCCGCTACGCGGGTTGTGTGATCTATCTGCGGGGCGGTTTCATTGTCAGAGAAATCTTCCCCGTATCATCAACGGCTTTGACCCAGACATGGACTTTCTGGCTGATTTTCAAGACATCGGTAATTTTGTTTACTCTTTCATTGCTGATTTCGGATATGTGCACCATGCCATCTTTGCCGGGCATTATTTCCACAAAAGCCCCAAAGTCCCTGATGCTCACAACCGTGCCATCAAACTCATCTCCGGGCTTAACCTCATAGGTAACTTCTGCAATAAGCGCCAAGGCCTTTTTCATTCCTTCAGGTGTCATGGATGTGACAAATACCGAACCGTCATCTTCAATATCAATTTCGGCTCCGGTTTTTTCTATAATTTCATTTATTATTTTTCCGCCCGGACCGATAAGGGCTCCGATTTTGGCCGGATTAATTTTAA
>JBBUJJ010000011.1:0-1691 GCA_038054895.1 Patescibacteria group bacterium
AAATCCACATATTGTGTATGAATTTTTATCATGTTAAAATTATTCATAATTTATGTCTAATAAGCTCAAAAAATTCTGGAAATCTATCGGACCGGGATTGGTTACTGGCGCCTCGGATGATGAGCCGTCAGCAATCGCCACCTATACCATAGCTGGGGCTAAGTTCGGTTATTCAATGCTTTGGATAGCTTTGTTTTCTCTGCCACTGATGGTTACTATTCAGGAAATGAGCGCCCGAATCGGCAGAATCTCAAACAAAGGTCTGGCCGGAAATATGAAAAAGCATTATCCCCGTTGGATGATGATGTCGATAGCCGTTTTGATAGTCAGTGCCAACACTATTAATATCGGAGCAGATATGTCCGGTATGGCTCAAGCTGTGGCCATGATCGCCCCTTTGCCGGAAAAAATTACTGCAGTCGCAATCACTCTATTGATCTTAGGGGCAATTCTTATATTTCCCTACCAGAAGATTTTCACTATTTTCAAATGGCTCGCTCTAACTTTGTTTGCCTATGTCTTCGCTTCCTTTACCGTCCACCAGGATTGGCCAAAAATCTTTTATAACCTTTTTGTTCCCAATATCATTTTTAGCAAAGAATATTTAGTTGTTTTGATAGCATTTATGGGTACGACTCTCTCGCCATATTTATTTTTCTGGCAAGCCAATCAAGAAGTTGAGGAAAAAATAATTGAGCAATGCAAACCCGGACACATCTGCCGGTTAAAACCATCCACGCCGGAAGAAATGCGGGCTATGGACACTGATACCAGAATAGGAATGACCTTCTCAAACCTGATAACTTTTTTTATCATTACCCTCACTGCCGCAACGCTTTTCCGGTCAGGAATCACTAATATAGAGAGCCTGCGAGATGCCGCTGAAGCGCTAAAACCACTTGCCGGGAATTATGCTTACGCCTTGTTCACTATCGGAATTTTAAGTTCCGGTTTCTTGGCAATTCCCATCCTTGCCGGTTCGGCCGCTTATGTCATCGCCGAGGTCTTCGGATGGACAGAAGGGTTTAACAAAAGCTTTATGAAAGCAAAAGAATTTTATATTATTATAATTGCATCTACGGTTATCGGTTTAGCTATTCCACTTTTGGGATTTCATCCCATTAAAGCACTTTTCTATACCTCCCTTCTCTACGCTATGATCTCCCCGCTTTTGATAGCGATGGTGATTCACATGGCCAATAACAAAAAAATCATGGGTGATTATACTAATAGCAAGCGCCTGAACTGGTTCGGCTACATTACATTCTGGATAATGGCCGCCAGTTCGGTATTGATATTCTTCTTATTCTAATTCTTAACTATGGAAATTTATAACACGCTGACAAGAAAAAAGGGGGCGTTTGAACCGCGCAAAGACAAAAAGATTAACATGTTCGTCTGCGGACCAACGGTTTATGATTATATTCATATCGGCAACGCGAGAACCTTTGTTGTGTTTGATGTGGTTGCGAAATACCTTCGCTACCGCGGTTATGATGTAAATTATATTCAGAATATTACCGATATAGATAACAAAATTATTGAACGGGCTCAAAAGGAAGGGGTCGATTCACTGGAATATGCTAAAAAATACAGCGATATTTTCAAAGAAGACATGCAAGCGCTGGGTGTTACATCTCCCGAATACAAAAACGCCACCGACCATATTCCCGAAGTAATAAAACAAGTAC
>JBBUJJ010000012.1:0-11799 GCA_038054895.1 Patescibacteria group bacterium
CCGCCCGATGCCAAGGGTCGTGAGGAGATTTTCGCGATTCATACAAAAGGCATGCCGCTTGCTCATGATGTCGATCTTCAGTCTCTTGCTCAAAGAGCGCATGGATTTAGCGGTGCGGACATTGCGGGCGTGTGCGCGAGCGTGAATCAGCGGCTACTTAGACGTGCAGTAGAGAAAATTCAGACAGGAATTGCCCAGAAAGAAATTATCGGGGATCTCGTTATCACCCAAACGGAGTTTTGCCAAGTTGTTGATGATACCATTCCTTCTCTGCTTCGCGAAAATCACGTCGAGATTTCTAAGATAGGATGGGAGGATGTCGGGGGACTCGATGACATTAAAAGAGAACTTCAGCAAGTGTTTGTGTGGCCGCTTCAGTATAAAAATGAAATGCAAAAACTGAAATTACGCCAGCCCAAAGGCCTCCTTCTTTCCGGGCCGCCTGGTTGCGGGAAAACCATGATTGCCAAAGCCATGGCTCGCGAAAGCGAATGCAATTTCTTGGCCGTGAACGGGCCCGCTTTGATTAGTAAATGGATGGGCAGCACCGAGGAGGCAATTCGCGATCTTTTTTGGAAAGCTCGCTTGGCAAAACCCTGCATTATATTCTTTGATGAGATAGAAGCCATCGCTCCTGTGCGGGGCAGGTCAATGGGTAATGAGGTAACTGACAGAGCAGTAAGCCAGCTTCTTGCAGAAATTGATGGAGTAAGCGCAACTCAAGACATCTTCATAATGGCTGCGACTAACCGAGCAGATCTTATTGATCCTGCGCTCTTGCGGCCAGGCAGGCTAGACTTGCACTTTGAAGTGCCGTTGCCGGATGAAACTGCAAGGAAGAAAATTTTTGACATATATCTCAGTGAAGTGCCGCTTGGTAATGTCAACATAGATAAGTTGGCGGAATTGACCGATGGATTCAGCGGAGCAGAAATTGAGTGGGCATGCACCGTTGCTAAAAAGAGAGTTCTTGAAAAATATATCTCTGCAAGAACCAAAACGAAGAAAAATATGACAGTGACTCACGATGATTTGGTGAGCGCCATTCAAGAAAATAGCAAAAGAAAACGCTAACAAAAATCCCACGGTTTACCCCGTGGGTTTTTTCCTGCTTTACCTCATGAGAAATTTTTCACGGGGCTTACAGATAGATAACGGTAAATTTTCTGGGTAATTTCTCGAGTTCAGTAATTACATCGTGGTCCCGGCCGATGAATAAAATTCCTTTTCCGGATTCCGGAAGCGTATCGTTGATTCTTCTTGCGATAAATTTATCCCGCAACCTCATGATTTCCAACGAACGGGTAGCTTGACTGGCGAGAATTTTCTTTTGTTCCTCGGTGGTAGCAGCTTCCGCCGCGCGTTGATATAGTTGCAGATGTTCAACGACTAAACTTATATCTTCCGTACCCTCCAGCACCGCTCCTTTGGCTACAAGTTTTTTTATGAGTCGGAAATTGGCACTCTCCGGGTGATCTTGGCACATAAAACCGAAAAGGGCGAGAACCTTCTTTCGGTCGCCAACCGGAAAACCGTCATGGTAAATTATAAAGCCGGCCACATCAGAAATCATTTTTTCAATTCTCTCTTCTACAATCTGCCAATATTCCTTGATATTTTTCTGAAGATGAGCAAAAAAATCTTCTCCCGCTTGCCTCGCAAATGATTTCTTGATTGCGGGTCCCAAGGAACCATAATCTTCGACTGAATGAATAATCGGCACATAGTACAAAATCGGCATCTCGACCCTCCTTATTTTATTGTCAAAGATTGTATTTCTGTTGTCATAATAACAAAAACACAGCATTTTGCAAATCACTTAAACGCTTTTTCGGCAGGCATCACGGGGAATCAGCACGCTTTGCGGCGGCTGGCGGCGGGGCGGAGCGGGTAGCGGGAGTCGAACCCGCCTTATCAGTTTGGAAAACTGATGTATTACCGATATACGATACCCGCGATTATAGAAAAGTATAATGGAAATTATGGTTTTTTTCAAACAAATTAAATAACCCCTGTTTCCATCAAGGGCGCATCGTAATGTTAAGTTAAAGCGTTCTGACCTGTACCAGCCGTCTTTCGCCAAAATCCACAGCATTTCATCGGCGGCCAAAAGGCCTAGCGACATTTTTCCCGGGAAAAGCGTATATAAATTAGCGAAGCCGGCTTTCAGAAAACCATGCCCTTCTACTGTCGCATCGAGTTTAATCAGGGATTTAAAAACACGGAGAAGCTGATTCAGATCTTCGGAACACATGTCAATAGAATCGGGTTGACCGGTAAATACGGTATTCGTCGGCCCGACCTGAACATAGCCGTCTCTCGGGAGGCAGATGCAATAAGCGCCGTTTTTATCAAAAGTTATAATTCCCGATTGGAAATAATGTCCGGGTACCGCCATCTGAACACCAAGACGCAGTTCAATGTTAAGGTTAATACCAAGAGACGCGACGACATCCTGTATCCACGGCCCGGCGGCATTGACGACAATCAAAGGTTTTTTATTGCCGGAGATCTTTATCCTGTCTCCGTTTGACGTTTCAGCGCTTACTGCTTGAATTTTTCCGTCACTTAACTCAAATCGCATGCTATCCGGCTCCAATCACAATCAAACCGGTATTGTTGATTTCGTCGTACACAATAAAACCCCTGACTATTAAAGTTCTGCCGTTATTAAACCATAAATATTTTCAGTTTACAATAAATTTTAAAAGCCCCCGTTTTGGAGCTTTAGTTTAATTCTATGCGATCATTTTACTTATCTTGGGAACAGCGTCCCAGCCGGCTTTCCAACCTATGTTTATTCCTTGAATCATCTGGTCTTGAGTAAAATCACTGAAATGAGCATCCGGTATTGGATCAGAGCCGACGAACAAGAATTTAATTATTTTCTTGTGGGCATAAGACAAGTTTCGCATAGCTTCTTCGGTATCCTGAATATGTTGCCTTATCGTCTGTTGGCTTTTAGCGTCTAAATATTGATAATAGAGCAGTTCTTCCAGTTTTTTCAAACTCTCTCTCTGCTTGGCCAATTGTTCAAGATCATTATTAACTCTCAAATAGCCAAGAATAATTCTTCTTGTATTTCCCGACACCGTTATGTCAAAACAACGGCTTAGCAATTCAACCCAGTTTCTAAACGATCTATCGAGTGGACCTTCCGCCATGGAGTTATAGTGAAAGACTACTATATTGGAATAGCCCTCACTAACGGCGAAATGAACTGGGAGGTTACTTAAGGCCGCAGTATCAACTATTTGACCTTCGCCGTTATGTTTTCCAGGTCCAAAATGACCGAATACTCGAAGTCCGTTGATTCCTCCATCAACATATCTTAGATTTCTAACCTCTATTTCCAGACTAACATCTTCTGGCCGAAAATTAGTAACAGAAACCCAGCCCTGATTTTGCCAACCGTTCAAGTAAAGAGGCGGATCAGAAAGTATTTGATTAAGCGTCCAGCCTGCCGTATTTAAATTTACGGCCGGCACCTCTATTTTTATCGGCGAGTTGAAGATCAGGTCAAATTTCAGGGTCTTAAGCAAAAGTTCCCGAAGATTATCATAAACAAGGAAGGACTCAACAGAAAAAATATCTTTTATGCTTTTCTCGGCTATTTTATAGACTGGAAACCCTAACGCCAACAAGGCCGCGTGCCTTAGCCATGGATTTTTTATCTTGCCGGTTTCGTGAGCGGCAATCAATAATCCTGCGATAGACAAGAAATCGACCGCGGCTCTTTTTTTCAAATCCGGATGCAAGCTTACGAAATCTCTTTTTCTTAAATTGATCAGCTTTTCCTCAAATTTTACGTGTTCTTCTTCCGATCTTTGGACATATACGGATGCTGAAATAAAAGAAACTGAACTGGTAGACATGAAGGATGGATCTTTTTCCAATAATCCTTGTGACAGGGCATTGCGGAGGGCATGTAAAGCTCCGGCATGAGGCCCTAATCTTGGAAAAGTACCCGGCAGACAGAGCGCCCATTCTTGCATAGAACCCTCTTATTAAAGAACAGGTATGCTTTATTTATATTCTTAAAGTTTACAGTTGTCAAAAACTAATCCCGCCATTAGCGGAATTAGTTTTTGACATATTGGATCCGACACGTCACCTATTATTTGATGGCTTCTTTCAATAATTTACCCGGGGTAAATCTTGGCTTTTTGGAAGCGGCGATTTGAATTATCTCGCCGGTTCTCGGATTTCGGCCCTCTCTAGCTTTCCTGTCGGAAACCTTGAAGACACCAAATCCGGTTATGTTGACTTTGTCGCCGGATCTCATGACCTTGGTGACCTCATCAACAAAAGCATCTAACCATTCGGTGCCCTGCTTTTTAGTCATTCCCATTTTTTCAGCCAACCGGGAAGCTAGTTCTGATTTCTTAACTGGCATATTTTTATAATTCTAATTATTTATAATAAAACTCGTTGATTCTAATCGACCCTTAGAATTCCTGTACTTTTTTCAATTATCAAGGTTTTATGCAGAAAAATCAATAGGGGTGTGGAAAACCCTTGTTTTTATATTGACCGGCAAGCCCCGCAACGCGCGGGGCTTCACTTTATTTAATGTACACAGAATTATGCAAATGCATAATTCTGTGTACAGATGAGTTTGACCTTCTATTGCCAATCGTAAGCTGAATATTAAGCAATCGGCGGAGGGTGTGTGCCTTTTTAAAATTTAGTAAAATTTTTAAAAGGTGCACCCCGCAGTCATGCGTAGAGGTTGTGTCAACTTTTATCTGGCGTATTCTATGGCGCGTGTTTCGCGTATAACATTTACCCTTATTTCTCCCGGGTATTTCATTTCTTCTTCTATCTTCTTGGCGATATCCTTTGCCATTTTGAGCGCGCTTAAGTCATCAATTTTAGTCGGAGTGACAAAAATTCTCAATTCCCTGCCCGCCTGAATGGCATATGACTTTTCAACGCCGTCAAACGAACCGGCGATTCTTTCCAAGTCCTCAAGCCGCTTAAGATATATCTCAACGGTGTCTTTCCTTGCTCCCGGCCTTGCTCCCGAGATAGCGTCGGCGGCCGTGACTATTCTTGCTTCCAATATGGCATACGGATATTCATCGTGATGGGCCTCCATTGCCATAATAACCTTGGGGTCAATTCCGAATTTTGAAAGCAGTTTTCTGCCTATTTCTACGTGGGTTCCCTGGACTTCATGATCCACGGCTTTTCCTATGTCATGAAACAAAGCTCCCTTTTTTGCGACAGAAACATCTGCTCCTAATTCAGCGGCAAGCATTCCGGCGATATGAGTCATTTCAACGGAGTGAAGCAGAACATTCTGTCCGTAACTTGTTCTAAATGCTAAGCGGCCCAGCAAATATGTTAGCTTTGGATCTACCGGCCCTACTCCGGTTTCAAAGAGTGCCGCTTCTCCTGCTTCTTTTATCTTTTCGTTAATCTCATTTTTGGCTTTTTCCACCATCTCCTCAATCTTGGCCGGATGTATTCTGCCGTCAGCTATCAGCTTATCAATCGCTAACTTAGCTATCTGACGCCTAACCGGATCAAACCCGGACACGACAAGAGCTTCCGGAGTATCATCAATGATAATATCTACACCGGTCAATCTTTCAATTGCTTTAATGTTTCTCCCCTCTTTACCGATTATTTTGCCTTTTACCTCATCGGAAGGCAAACTTACCACCGTCGTCATTGCATCCGCGATTTGAGAAGCGGCGTATCTTTGAATTGCCGTTGTGACTATTTCTCTAGCCTTTTTTTCAAGCTCTTCTCTATTTTCATTTTCAAGTCTTCTCATCATTATATATAAATCATCTTTGTATTCTTCTTCTGTCTTGGCAATTAGTTCAATTTTGGCCCTTTCCCTGTCCAATTCTGATATTCTTTCCAGTTCTTTTAACTGCTTTTCTTGGGATTGTTCAAGTTCACCCTTAAGCGTTGCCAATTCAACGACTTTGTGTTTAAGAACTTCTTTTTCGGAAGAAAGCTCTTTTCCTTTTTGTTCAAGCTCATTTTCCTTTTTGGTTAAGATGTTTTCTATCCTTGAAAGTTGTGAATTTCTTTCCTTTTCTTCTTTCTTGGCTTCCTCGAGTATTTTAAAAGCATTGTTTTTTGCTTCAAGAAGTATGTCCTGGGATTTTGACTTAGAATCCGCGAGTACCGCCTCCGCCCTTGATTCAGCAAGGGTAACTTTTCTACTGGCAACTAAATGTCTGATGAGATAACCGATAACCAATCCTGGAAGTAACGCCGAAACTGCCGCTATTAGCGGGCTTAAACCTGAAATCATATTGTTTTAAAGTTAAGTAGTAGTGCATGTTCACTTTTGTGAGCTCTCTCCGCAACCCGCATAGCGGAGCGGTGGTCGTATGACCGCTACTGAACTATGGATTAAAATTAAATAAACTACATTTATATTATAGCAGAGGCTTCGATTTTATGCAAACCGCGCTCCGCCCCAGCATCTTATTTCAGCCCCGTTTCGATTATTCCGGCGATAATCTCCACTATTCCTCACCACGGCGGGTCCAGCCTGCCGTATCATGCTTTGTATTTAGCATAACTTAGCTCATCTGACGGAAAGCCTTAACCTTGAATAGCTTTTCTCACGAACTCTGACGTGGACACCAAGCCCGCCTGTTCGGAAAGCTGAAATAAAATGCCGGGGCTTTGCTATGTGGATGTGGTCTAATTATATTGACAAGATTATCTTGGTATGTTAAAGTAAATCAGGTTCAGCAAGATAAGGAGAAATTAGGATGGGAGCAATCAAGTTTGTTCTTTGTGTAATCGGAATCTTGTATGGTTTGAAGTGGGTTTTGGGAGGCGTAAGATTTCGAACAAATCCTGGTTGGGATATGTCACAAAATCCTCCAGAATTCCGTTCAAGTGGAATCTATTAGGATTACTTTTGTAGCGGCATATTTTGCCGTTTTTTTGTTTTCAGAAATAGTTTGAACTTCTATTGCCAATCATCATCTATTTATCAAACCAACCGGCGAAGGGGGTGTGCCTTTTTAAAATTAGTAAAATTTTTAAAAGGTGCACCCCGCAGTCATGCATAGAGGTTGCGTGAGTGGTTCAGGTGGGCTGTCGCAAATTTTTTTGTTATACTAATTCAATGCGACCTGTCGTTCTCACAATTTTAGACGGCTGGGGATATTCCAAACAAAAACTTGGCAATGCTATTTTAAACGCGAAGACGCCCAACATTGATTCCATTCAGCAAAATTACCCCTCCCTTCTTCTTCAGGCCTCTGGAAAAGCCGCGGGTATGACTTGGGGAGAATCAGGGAACAGCGAAGTCGGACATCTCACAATCGGCGCCGGAAGAGTTATTTTTCAATATCTATCAAGGATAAATAAGGCCATAGATAATGATAGTTTTTTTTCAAATGAAGTCCTGACCAAGGCCATTGGGCATGTCCATGAGAACAACTCAACTCTTCATTTGGCGGGCCTTCTTACTTCGGGTTCTGTCCATTCATACCTCGCCCATCTTTTTGCCTTGGTAGATTTGGCAAAGAAAAGTAATATTATAAACCTAAAAATTCATCTTTTTACCGACGGAAAGGATTCCGGATTGAAAGAGGCTCCTATACTTATTAAAAAAGTAGAGGACTATTTGTCCCAAATCGGCATAGGAAAAATTTCAACAATCATAGGCAGGGACTTTGCCATGGATAGAAGTCAGGATTGGGATTTAACCAAAATGGCCTATGAACTTTTAACAGCCGGCGCCGGAGAAAAAGCCCCTGATATTTACAAAAAGCTCGACGAATACTATCTGAACGGCTTTAACGACTCCAAAATCCCTCCCACGGTGATTGACAATACCGGAGTAATCCGGGAAAACGATGCTTTGATATTCTTTAATTTTAGAGAAGACAGCATGCGGCAAATTGTTGAGGCCTTTGTAGGCAAAGAATTTAATATATTCGGGAAAAAAGAATTAAATAACCTCTATGTGGCTTCTCTGACCCAGTATATTGAAAACGCCAGCCTTCATGTGGCATTCCCCATTCCGGAAATAAAAGACGGCCTTGCCGAAGTATTAAGTAAAAATAGTAAAAAACAGTATCACATCGCCGAAACGGAAAAATACGCCCACGTCACATACTTTTTTAACTGTCTGAAAAATATGCCCTTTGACGGCGAGACGGATTTTTTGTCCAAGTCATTAAAAAATCCTTTGGAAAATCCGGAAATGAAAACCGGAGATATAGCCGAAAAAGTTTTATCGGAACTGGACAGGTATGATTTCTTTGTAATTAATTTTGCCAACGGGGATATTTTATCCCATTTTGGAAATCTTGAAGCTGCCGTAAGGGGAATTAAGGCCATAGATAATGTTTTAGGTAAAATAAAATCGGCGGTATTGGAAAGAGGCGGGACTATGATAGTAACGGCCGACCATGGAAACGCGGAGTCATTGACATATAAATCCTCCGGCGAAAGCGAGACCAAGCACAATGACAATCCGGTGCTGTTTTATTTAATAGGCGAAGAGTTTGAGCGACACAGGTCGGACGATGACATTGCTTCAACAATGAAGCAATCTTCGGGATTGTTGGCTGACATCGCACCGACAATTCTTGAATTAATGGGCATAGAGAAACCAGCCGAAATGACCGGGGAGAGTCTCCTAAAATTACTTAAGTAAATTTAATTTTCAATTACCAATTATCAATTTTCACTGAATTTACAATTACTCAATTTTCAAACCCGTTTGTATCGTTGAATCATTGGCAATTTATTGGAAATTGTAAATTGAAAACTGGAAATTATTCTATAATCCCTCCTCCGAGGAGTTCGCCTTTTCTGTAAAATACCGCCGACTGGCCGGAAGTGATAGCTCTTTCGGGGGTTTTTAATTCAAGTTCGCCGTTCTTTTTTAGAATGGCCTTTTTTAATCCGGCCCGGTAACGCAGACGAACATCAAATTGTGCCGGAAGTTTTGGTTCACTATTCACCCAGCTTATATTTGCAATTTTGAGCTTTTCGGAATAAAGGCCCTTTTCTTCCCCGACATAAATAATGTTCCTTTTGATATCTTTTGAAATAACATAATACGGCCCTCCTCCGATATTTATATCTAAACCATGCCTTTGGCCGATGGTGTAGTAATAAACTCCATCATGAATACCAAGAATTTTTCCGTCCCCATAAATAATTTTGCCCTGCTTTGGTTTAATCTTGGTTTTAAGAAAATCCTTCATATCCAAAGGACCAATAAAACAGACCCCCTGGCTGTCTTTCTTGTCATGATTCGGCAGTCCGAATTTTTTAGCCATTTTTCTGACTTCCGGCTTGAGGTAATCCCCTATCGGAAACAGGCATTTCTTCAACTGTTTTTCTTTTAAGGTCCACAAAAAATATGACTGGTCTTTGTTTGAATCATGAGCAATGAGCAATGAGCAATGAGCATGTTCACTATTCATTGTTCCATGTTCATTGCGCTTCAAGCGTACATAATGTCCCGTGGCAATATAATTGGCCCTCTCTTTCATGGCTTTATCAAAAAATAGGCCGAATTTTATTTCTTTGTTGCACATCACGTCAGGATTCGGGGTTCTTCCTGATTTGTATTCTCTTATCATATAGTTCGTGACAGACTTCTTGTATTGTTCAGAAAAATCCCACGTTTTGAACGGTATGCCCAGTACCGATGCCGCCCTCATTGCATCTTCCCTATCTTGCTGCCACATACAAAGACCCCCATTGTCGGGCGACCAGGGCTTCATAAATACTCCGACAACATCAAATCCTCGCTTCTTCAACAAAGCGGCAGCAACAGAAGAATCCACCCCTCCGGACATGGCAACATAAACTAACACCTTTTTAGATTGGCGCTTCATAGTATATTATTGAGAATGTTCTATTTTATGCAAATGCTTTTTTTAGAACATTCTATAATCCTTCCATTGATTAGCAATGCATTCTAATATGTTTTCTTAAAATAAAAAAGCCCCCAATTGATGGAGGGGTTATGGTTAAATAGCAAAACTTGATTTAGTATATTAAATAATGAAAAAATTACAAGCAAGCAGCAAAATCATCGGATATGAAAAATTCCAATATCACTTGAATGACGATCCTAAATTTATGTTCCTATGTTCTCCGATGCCCGGAGTTAAAACCATACTGGCAAAAATGATTAAGTCCAAGACTCCTTATTTTTTAGTGTCCAGACGAAAAAATCCCCTGTTTGCCGCTAAAATTTTAAAACATCACGGCCTATGGCCCAAATATTTCAACAAGACAAATGCTTTTTTTGTTTTAACGCCGGAGGATAAGAACGTAAAAGCCAAAGAATTAAGAATTACGCATTATTTTGACGACCAACAAACGATACTGGATAAGTTGGTAAGCGTAGAGAATAAGTTCTTGTTTGACTCTATTGATGTATTTAAAAACTCCGGCTATGCCAGAGTTAGGTCTTGGAAAGAAATTGCTAAACTAATTTAAGGCAATCCTTTTTCCTGTAAGTATCTTATTTTTTCTATATAACCCTTTGTTTCATTTCTCAATCCGCCTAAAGAATCCTTCCTGGTGGCGCTTAAGGTGTTCACCCAATCAGACAGTCCTCTGGAAATAGTTGCTTTTAACGAATTATGAACCCAGTCCGGGTTGCCATTATAAGCTGCGGCTAAATATTCTTCCAACCGCGGATCGGCCAATATCTTCCCGCCAAATTTTTTAACTAGCCCGGCCAAATTATAGTCATGAAGAAGAATAGCTGCTTTCATTGAATTTATATGATTGCTAGCTCCTGTTTTATGGTCAGCCAACAATTTGGCGGCAGGATAAAGTTTCCTTATCTCTTTGTATGTTTTGGGGGTATATTGCAACCATCCTCTGGCTCCGGCACTGCTTTCAGTCCAGTAGTAGGCCTTGTCTTTATTGGAACCTATCAAGACCAAAACTCTCTCATAACTTGTCTGCGGATCTGCCAAAAATTCAGAAAAATCCATACCCTCGATAAGGGGCAGCCTGCTAAACATCGCTTGATTAAGACCGGAAATATCAGCAACTAATTGGCCTGGAACAGCCCGGGAATAAACCTCATTGGCCGCCAATTCTTCAAACGTTTTCCGAGCTATCAAACGCAAATATTCTCGTCCGGCTTCTATAACTTCTTGTTGGTGTAAACCCAGACCATAAGGAGCATAGATTCTTTCCTCCACCACTTTTTTACCATTTTTTGTTTCCCATTCCGGATATTTATTTTTAATAACTATCCAGCTTTCCGGTTCAGTAATTTTATACATAGAATTCCACTTATTCCATTGAATCCCGCTTGACCGAGTTGCAAGTTCAATCTTATATCCCAAGGGGTTTATAATACTTAAACCATTTTTGCTGGTTATGATAATCCTTATTTTGATTATCCTGATTTCTCCGGATTGGATGTTTAATATTTTTAAGGCGATATCGCGTTCCTCTTCTTTTAATTTTTTTCTTGTAATACTGCCGTTCCCTGAAATTCTGTTTTCATAAAAATTAATCGTTTTGGTTCCCAGCCAAAGTGGCATAGCCAACAACTCATTTTCCTTTTCATTCAGTTTTTCAACCAAAGTCCAAGGTTGAGATTGAATCAAGGACAATAAGGTATGGTTTTGAACCGATATCGTGTTTGAAATTAGCGATTCTTGAGCTTCGATCTTACTATTTAAAAAAACCAAACCAAACATAAGCACGGCAAAAACAAAGATTAAGTTAAGTTTTGAATTCATGCTCATCACCTCCAATTCTAACTCAAAATTGTTAAATTACATAGAACTAAAATACCATATTTTTAAAAATTTTTAC
>JBBUJJ010000013.1:0-10592 GCA_038054895.1 Patescibacteria group bacterium
GAACTTGATGGTCGGTCGTCCCAACCACCGGCTGGGGCTTCACGTTGTCAGTCGGAGTCGGCGCAGTCGGCGACCCATCGCATGCCACCAGTACCGACGCGAGTGCGAACACAACGACGAGCCGACGAAACATCTTGACGGTCATGGCTGTCTCCTAGATGTTAACGGATTAGACAGTCCGCCAGACTGGCGGATGCCTTATCCTGACTATGTCTATATTATAACATATTTGACCAAAATATGCAAAAATCAGCCAAAACTGCGATATATTCTACTTAACCGCGTAGTTTCTCGCGGCGAAGTCATATTGGCCTATAAAAATCTTCTTGAATGGCACGATTGAATTAATTTCGTAGAATACAAGAGTAGCCTCCCGATATTCACTCTCCTCAACACTGCGATACGAAAGCGGCGCGCATCCGTGCGCAAGAAGAATCGCATTTGCAAGAAGACGCGCCGTCCGCTTATTGCCATCCTCAAACGGCTGAAGGTAACTTACGCCGAGAAGCGCGACTAGCGCCTTTGCATATGGTGTCGTCGCCCGCGAAACCATGTCTGCAAGAGCATCCATTCCTTCCCTAATTTGATGCATATTGTCGAGTGGTTGATAAACCGAACCGATAACACCAACCGGCTTTTCACGAAAACCAAACCCAACACTTAAATCTTTCACAATAATTTTGTGCAACTGCTCAATACTTGACCGTGAAACCGTCTGAAAGAGCGCCGCATGTTCACGAACAAATAAAAATGCGTCCTTATGATTTAGAATCATCTGCGTTTCCTTGCGATCGTGTCCCGCCGCTTCCTTATTTTCCATGATAAGTTTTTCTGTGTCCAAAAGAGTATAAGTATTTCCTTCAATTCTCGAGGACTTCCAAGAAAGTTCGATAATGAGCCGCTCCAGCTCTCGTTTCTCTATGGCCGGAGGCATATCCGTCGTCCGCTGTGTATATTCGACTGTTGCGTTTTTAAGCACTGTCAATTCAGCGCCAGTAAATATATCCGCTGGCATCCCGGAAAATAGTTCAAAATTATATCGTCGCAAACCAAACCGACGGTCCGGCTCAATGGCACAATACTCTCGAGCATCAATATCTGCAAAGATTCTGCCGAGCATACCAATCTCATACATTGTCGCCCTCCCCAAGCCCTTCAGTACAAGAATACCCCGCGCCGTCATTTCTGAAAGCGCGCGTTTCATCGTCACCAGAGATACATCCTCACCTTTTTTCGCCGCCTCTTCGCGTACTTGCGATGACTGGAGTGGTCCTTTTTCAAGGAAAATTGCGATTATTTTTTGTTGCCTTGGTGAAATATCCATATTTTACATATCAAATTGATACGATTATCATATCATAGTGATACGATAACCTCAAAGACGAATAATCATTGGTGAACATGAGCCGGTTCTGATCCCGGAAATATAAATCTACCTAGAATATTTTTTAATAAGATTCATCAATAATTCTTCGTATTCCTGACTCTTGGATTTTTTAACTAAATACTTCTTATCCAATTTATTTCCCGAAATCTTAAAAACTGACTCTATGTCTTCGATATGCCTTGAAGATGCATCCTTATTGTGCCATCTAAATTTGCTTAAAATTAAGTCCTCCGGGGAAATAAAGTAAATACTATAATCATCAACGATCTTCGCTGCTTTTCTTTTCAATTCATCTGTTTCTTTATCTAAAACCCAGAAGTCCACCTTTACCCCGGTATCACCTTCAATAAAATTAAACTCTCCATGCTCCCGTAGAGCTTCTAACATAGTATCTTTGTCAACATATCCAAATTCACTGACTTTCATCAATTCAGACGCAAGCATTTTGATACTTTCTACTTTTAGCTGAATTACAATATCTATATCTGCCGTAAATCGCGGTCTACCCCACACTAAAACAGCGATACCGCCCGTAACCATGTATGGGATTCCGAGTTTATCAAGAATTCGGGCTACCTTGACTAATAGTTGCCTTGGGCCTGTTTGTTCCATGATAGATTTTACGCCCAATTATACTTCGCGCCAATTCCCACAGTTTGGATCCAACGTCAATCTTCTTATCCGTCGACATATTCCTAAAAATTTCATCCTGAATATCCTGTGCCGATTTTTTATCAGTTTTGCGATTTTTATCCATATCTAAATTATAGCATAACGTATAAAAACAAAAAAACAGCCCCTGGGCCGTTTTTAATCAAAATGCGAGTCGAAGAAAAACTCGCACTGACGAATAATCATTAATGAACATGAGCCGGTTCTGATCCCGGAAATCTTTCGTCCAAATCACCACTCCGCGCAAGAAACGCGCGCGAGAAAAAGGAACAATTTCTGTTTCGGCTCTCAACCACATTTCTTCAAGGCGGTTCTCGCCAAAACGCAACGGATCGGGAGATAGGGCCACTCTTTCATATTCTACCCTGTCAAATCTTACCGACTGACTGATCCACTTTACCTTCACCTTTCCCTCAACAGAAATAGACACAGTTTTGAATTCTTCAAGATAGAGAGGGAGCCAGTCAAGTTCACCGATACTTGGAATAACGAAGCGAGTTTCCCCCCCTGTCCACGCATATCCCCTTCCATATCGGCCGGCAATAAAACTTCGGTTAAAATCCCCAAATTTCATACCAAGCCAGCCCTGTCCTCCAAATGAACGGCGGCGAAAGTCCGCGTTAAAATTTACACCCTTACTGATTAACAGGATTTGTTCTTGGCCAAAAAATCCCTCTGCCCCAATTAGTGCGTGCCATATGCTTCCATCAAGAATCAGGCGGGCTTGTTCCATAGTTCGGGAAGGACTCGCATTCAAGGTTTTCATAATTCCGCCTTCTAGTGACATCCTAAAACTTGACGCGGTAAAAATAATTCTCGGAATAGGCCAGCCACCAAACATAACAGTATCTTTCCATGGCGTTGCCGATCCGCCAAATTGGATAGTGCGGTTTTTAATTCTATCTTCTCGAACCGTATCCCAAAACGGAGAAATAGGAATATCTATGGAAAAAACCGGTCCCTGTTTTTGTTTTTGGCGAGGCGAATAAGTTTTTAAGCATTGACAGGTTGGAGGAAGTTGCATGAGAACTGCATACCCAATTATTGACCTGGACGGCAAAGGTTCTAAGGAAAGTGGCCCCTTTTGAGCAGACAGGGCAATTCCATAAAGACACAGCACTATTGCCGTACATAAAACTTTTACTTTCATCTCACACTACCAGCCAAAATATTCTTTTAAAATTTGTAGCCGAGCCGTACCACAGCCAACAAATCTTCCGGGCGTATCCATGGTCGCAGGCAGACATTGCGATTCAATTACCGCCGCGCCTTCAGGCAACTCACTATAAACAACAAATGGTCCCGCAGAGAAATCATAAACACTTCCCATGCCACTCCGAATCATCTCCGCGTGATATTTCACTTCATCCCGCGAACGAGCGTACATGGGTGGATTATTTCTCTTTGGAATAACACTCGTGTCGTCATAGGCCGCCTGAAAGGTCGGAATAAATACATACCTCTTGCCTGTTTCAACTTCAAGATTCCTCAAATATCCCAACCAGGAAAAAGACGCATTGTTATAGTCCTGAACTGCCCGCAAATAATTATCTCGACCGCCTAATGAGTATTCCATAAACCCATCAAGGGCTTTAATCCTGGCGACGCTATCAACATCATTCGGTTGACCCCAAACTTCTCCAGATCCGATAAAAAATACCGGATATTCTTTTTTAGTTTCTTCCAGCAAGCTGGCGAAGTCGCCGGTCATCTGAACAGATGACCATAGATAAATAATCGCTCGGCCATTCACGGTAATATATCGCGACTGATTTAAAACAACTACATTTTTAAACATAAAATCGATATCCTCCTTGAATACTTTGCGATTATACGGATTATTCATGTCCTTGGGACCGTCAACGGGAATAAATTGCATGCCATTAACATGTTCATAGAGAAGAAAGAACGGTCCACATCCGGTGGCAAAACCATTACTTAACCAATAATTATGCCAGCCAAGAGTTGGATTTGGACTGTATTCAAGAACAACCGCTCCCCCGCCAAATTCTTTTATCTGTCGGCACTGCTCCGCCATTTGAAACGGAGAAGGCGGTGCCTGGCCAGGAGTCCACAAACGAGGTACCGGGTGAACAGTCGACTGCTCCGGAACATATCCCCAAGGATAAATATTAGCAAACCAACCTTTGACCGTAATAAGCTCGACGCCGTTTATGGTTTTGGGGATTTCAGGGCCGGTCAAAAGGTCTCCTAAAGCTTCTTTGGCATTTGAGAGCGCGCTTGACCCTTCCTCCGTTGAGGTTATCGATGAGGGTTTTACGGGAGAGTACTGGTCACAACTTTCACATCCCGGCGATGAAGACATCACGACAACAAAAGAACAGACAATCAAGGATTTAAACACTTTGGCTTCCTTATTTTTAAGTAACAAATTTTACCATAAAATAAGTTATTTGAGCCAATTAGTCAATACTGACAATTTGTTGAGGTTATTTTCCTATTTTTTCTTTTAGGGTCCCGTGCAGGTCTTGAATTTTAACTCTTTCCTGCTTCATTGTGTCGCGATCACGAACAGTCACAGTATTGTCTTCAAGCGTTTGAAAGTCGCATGTAATACATACCGGCGTTCCAATCTCGTCCTGCGAATAATATCTCTTTCCGATATTCCCTCTGTCGTCCCATGTAACACGGAACTCTTTTCGAAGAGAATCATAAACCTCTTTCGCCTTACCGACAAGCTCAGGTTTGTTTTTCAACAGCGGAAATATGGCCGCTTTATATGGAGCCAACTTTGGATGAAGTTTCAAAACAACCCGATCCTCTTCTTCACGATAGGCGTCACAAAGAAAATATAACATCGGACGCTCCACGCCGGCAGAAGTTTCAATAACCCAGGGCAAATACCGTTCCCTAGTTTCTTGGTCAAAATAAGAAAGGTCCTGACCACTATATTGCGAATGGCGGGAAAGGTCCCAATCTCCACGATGATGAATGCCTTCGGCCTCATCCCAACCCCAAGGGGTTTCATATTCAATGTCCCATGCTGCGCGCGCGTAATGCGCGCGTTCATCGGGAGCATGTTCCCTAAATCTTAGTTTGTTTTTATCCATGCCGAGATTTAAATACCACTGCATGCGCAATTCTTTCATTTCATTAAACACCTGCATTGCAATTGTCTCATCAGGTTTCACATAGGTCTGCATCTCCATTTGTTCAAATTCACGAGAACGAAATATAAAGTTTCGGGGAGTAATTTCATTTCGAAAAGCCTTACCAATCTGGGCAAGTCCGAACGGAATCTTTGGGTGTATGGAATCAACAACATTCTTGAAGTTCACATGTACTCCTTGTGTTATCTCACCACGCAAGTATACTGTTGTTTTCTCTCCCTCTATCACTCCCAATTTTGCCTCTACCAAAATATTAAACTGTTTTGGTTCCGTCCAAGCCACCGTTTCTTTCTTTTTAAGATGTCTTTCTTCATGCTCTTTTATGTCTGTGGGTTTATCAGCCCGAAAACGCTCATTACATGTTTTGCATTCAATCAAGGGGTCGGTAAATGAAGCGACATGGCCGGATGCTTCCCACACGCGGGGATTCATCATAATAGACGCATCCATTCCGAAAACATTTTCCCGATTATGAACCATGTATTCCCACCAGGCCTGCTTAATATTGAATTTTAATTCGGAACCGAGCGGCCCGTAATCCCAGGTGCCTCTTAACCCGCCATAAATCTCAGAACCCGGAAATATAAAACCCCGCCGCTTGCACAATGAAACTATTTTTTCTAATAAATTATCATCCATATTTATTGAACTTGACCTTCGCCTGGACGGTCAACGGGGTCATCGGTGGAAATATCACGGGTGGGAACGATTATACTTTGCTTGGTAAAGGTATCTACCCCCGAAAGCTTAGAATCCTTAATAAGGGGGACCGCACTTCCCTTCTGATTGGTTGACGGCTTTATGATTATCTGAAAACTTGCTTCATATTTGGCTCCTGTCACACCGACCCCCTGCGGCAAAACTCCGAGGTTCCAGATAACTTCCGATGTGTTTGTGTTAAAAGTCGGTTCCGGCTGTCCCGAGCCGACACTAACAATATTCTTCCAATTCACGCCTGTCGGCAATATGCCAATTATTTTAACCCCGCTCATGTCGTTTCCGGAATTAGTAATTTGCCAATGAATCGTAAACAAGGTCTCCTTTCCGACTTCAGGCGGAAAAGGGCCGGATGAGCCAAAAGCCAAGTCGTTATAATAAATGGTTTGTTTTAAAGTTGGTTGAGTGGATATTTTAGTGACTAAGTTTGATTCCGCGAAAATCTCATCCCCACCGACGCCGGATGGCACATTGGGAGTGCTCAATCTCGTAGAAGTCCTGACAAAAAGATTCTTGGAACCTGTTGCTCCGGAAGGAATATTGCTCTTGAGTTTTATCCTGAAAGATACTTGTCCCCTTTTATTAGGAACCAGATTAGCAAAATCAGATACCGTACTTGCATTCCACAAGATTGTACCGCTTGAGTCGTCATAATAACCGCCTTTCGTGTCTAAGTTTGAAATATCATACATCTCGCCCTCCAGTTTTATCACCAGATTCACTCCGATAAGGTTGTAATTAGAGTTATTGGAATATTTGATTGTATAGTTTAAATCATCGCCGGCAAAAGCGGAATAATCAGAAGAATCATTTACCGAAACCCCTACTCCCAACAAAGGATTGGCGATGACTGATGATGTCTCGGCTTTTTCATAATTAACATATTGGTCGCCTATTTTTCTTTTCAATGCCACTGAAACATTCTTTGTTTCTCCTTCCTTCCCATTCAAAAATCCCGTAATGCTTATCCTCCCACCGTTATTCTTTTTTAGAATAGGGATAATCCAGACATAATTCCCCGTATTTGGCGAGGGGGTGATTTTCTGAACGCTAAATCCGTCGGGATAATCAAATTCAAGGCGCAAATCATAGATGTCGTCGTTAGATTCATTCCTGTAATCCAACACGTAACTAACCACTTGGCCGGGAACCGAATTTGGCGGCGCAGACAATGTCAGCGAGATTGGCAGACCGATTATTGTCGTTGAGAGAGAAATATTTTTTTCAAAGACCGTTTTCAGGCCTCCGGCTCCATAAGACAATTCTGCCTTAGCTGTTTTAATGTTTCCCCTATCGCCCACCAGAAAAGCTTTGAATTCTTTTTCTGCCGACTGACCGGGGGATAATTGGTCTACGGTAAATGTTTCCGAAAGTTCTTTGGCCACTATCCCGTCTTTCAAAACAACTGAACTATCGGGGTAAGTGAACTTGAAGCTCAAACTGCTCAAGTCCAGCTTGGTGGTGTTGGAATATTTAAGCTTATAGACAACCTCGTCGCCTACTGATACCTGTGCTGGGCCTTCTATGCCCAATTTAACCCCCGATTCGGAAAAAGACGGACTCCCAAACCAAAACGAAAGAAAGCTGACAATAGCCAGCAATAAGGCCAGTAGAACCAGCCATTTCAAGAGTTGATTGTGATTATATAGAAATTGCATATTATCTATCTTAGCACAGAATGAAGAAAATTTAATGACTTTAACTTGAATCCAGCATTATATTCAAAGGCATCATCCAGCATCGTAAATCCGGGACGGCTTAAGTCAAAGGAGGTTAAAACCATAGCTTCCGGAGAATAACCGAGCAATCCCAGTAAAACAAACTGTTTTTGTCTTAAAAAAGTTAGACCAGGTTCAAACCGGTTCAGTTTATCAAAAAGGTCTGTCATAAAATTCCAAAGTTTTTCATCTTTCTCCAGTTCGGGAACCATCTTGTCAATTATCTCGGAGAAAAAATGCGCAACCGCCAAAGACGGGATTGAGCTCTTAAGATTCCCAAAAGAATTCTCCGATTGGGCTCCGGCAATAATCGGCATCGCCTTTCCGTTGATAAGTTCAAACTCAACCAAATTCAAAACATCCAAGTGCATGGCTTGAATAGAGCCGTGTTTTAAAACACTCTTGGCGATAGCAGTAAGTTTCCCAAATTCCTGCGTATAACAAGTCACGAATTGGTCGTATTCGTTGGTATTCTGTTTTTTTATTATGATTGCTCTTGTTCTCATAATTTTTCCTTACTATACTGGTCTGACCAGTATAGTAAGTTATTCGAATTCTACAGACATCCATTTCCCTCCTAAAATAACCTCGCGCGAAAATGATTTAAATTTATGAGGAGTGTCAAAAATTTCTTCAAGAATTCCTTTAGTAACAATAGGGGCATTACTACGAATACCAGCATAATCACCAAAGCTTGAAAATGGATAAGTAGTTGCCCACTTCCATGCATCTTCAAAATTTTCCTGCGCACCCGCCAATCCCTTTTTAGGATAAAGTTCAAAAACATTTTTAACCATTATATATATTGCAAGATATTGTAAATACTCGTTAGTTGTAATTGTCTTAGACTTATAGGCACCTTGGAACAAGCTTCCTTTTTCTTTATATTTTAGGTTTGCATGTTCGGTCATGCTCTGACCCATTTTTTTCATAAATAAAGACACTCCTCCTTTTTGTATTTCTTTTAATAGTAGGTGGATATGGTTTGGCATTAGTGTATAACTCAAAATATCCACCAAGGGTTTGCGTTTTGGCCAACTTTCAGGACGTTGAAACAAGCCCTTACCCCTTGTAACAACGGTCCAACTTTTATCAAAATGCTCGTCATTCATAAAAAACAGAATACGCAAAAAACGCCATCTATCCGACTCGTCACGAACTATATCAATACCACGCGCGCCACGCTTAAGAACATGCACAAAAGAACCTGTTGTGAACAACTCAACTCTCATAATAATATACTACTTACTATACTGGTCTGACCAGTATAGTATTATAATATTTCCTTCTCTTGCAAAAAGTCTTTGACTACTTGGAATATTTTTTCATGGCCTTGAGAATTGGGATGCAATCCATCTTCAATATCTCCTGGGGCCATTAAATTTAAAGTATCCAGAAATAGTACCCCCTCTTCCTCGCAAATAGTTCTCAATTTAGAATTATAAATCTCTATATTTCTATTTGTATAATGAACATCGTCATCCCAAGAGACCGGAGTAGTTTTGCTTTCATCAAGCACTTTCTTTACACCAACGAAGACAATGATATTGGTGAATACTTTTGATTTTTTAATTAGCTCTTTGATGTTCTGCTCATATTGGCTTAGCTGGACATAATGCTCGCCATTGCTGTGCGTTATAGTGTCATTATCTCCAATCGAAAAGATGAACAAGTTGGGTTGGCGTGCTTCTGCTTCAATGTCAAAACGGTCAAGAAGATCAAAAGTGTTGTCCCCTGAAACACCGAGATTATAAACAAAAATATCTGATTCTTGAGAATCTATAAACAGCCGAAGACGATTCACCCATCCGCCTTTTTCCAAATCCCAAGCTCCCCAAGTAGTACTCGCACCAAAGATACAAATATTTTTCTCCATAATTTATTTTTTAATTCCCAACCAAATCTTTTTTCCAATTGCCAGCTCAAATTCTTTTTCAACATCATAGGCCTCGTCGCCATGTGGATGATTTTCAAAATTTTTGAGGAGGACATCTTTCTTTATTTCATCACTCCATTTATTTATCGCCGCCGACAAGTCAGGATTTTCCGAATGCCATTGCCCAAATATCTCGTCATCAACTTTATACTTGGCTTCTTTTCTCATGTCTTGTATCTGGCGCATCAGTTCTCTGGCATAGCCTTCGTGAATTAAGGCCTCATCAAATTCTGAATCCAAGATAACTAATTCTTTTTGGCTCTTATCATAAACCACTTCTTTCACATTAAGCTCGCCTTGAATCAAAACTTCCAGGTCTTCAGGGAATTCATTTGAAAGTCCGAGATGAACCGCTCTTAACGGCTGGCGGACTTTAATTTGTTTTTCTTTTCGTTGAGCTAATCCGAGTGTGACAATATTGCGGATTTCATCCATCTGTTTCTCCAGTTCTTTGTCTATAAATTTTTTGTCTGCCTTGGGCCAGTCGTTAAGATGGACACTTTCATGTCCGGCTTTCTGGAACTTGTGCATCCTAGTTTTAATATCTTCGGCCATAAACGGCGTAAAGGGAGCCAATGTTTTTGCCAAATGAAGCAGAACAAATCTTAAAAGACCAAGCGCCTCCTTTCTTTTCCTTGAACGCCTTAACCACCAGTTTGAAAAATCTTCCACCACAAATTTTTCAATTGCTCGAGCAGCAGTTGTGGGGTCATAATTATCTAAATTTTCGGTAACTTCGTTAACCAAGCCGTGAAGTTTTGATAATACCCACTTATCAGTCAATTCGCTGGGTTTAGTGTCATGAGTCCATGTCGCTTTATCAACTGCATACAATTCATAAAATCGGACACAATTGCCAAGCGTTCCGAAAAATCCTTTCTGCTTGTCTTCTATTTCTC
Source organism: Patescibacteria group bacterium (assembly GCA_038054895.1). Taxonomy (GTDB): domain Bacteria; phylum Patescibacteriota; class Minisyncoccia; order 2-02-FULL-40-12; family GWA2-44-9; genus 2-01-FULL-41-26. The sequence goes on from JBBUJJ010000013.1 coordinate 10,461, forward strand.
TTGGGATAACGCTCTTGCTTTCGCCAATCGTCATTGACGACAAAAAATACCACCTCAAAACATCAACACCATATTTTTCTATCAATTCCAACACTGGCACATAATTGCCTTTTGATTTAGACATTATGACGC
>JBBUJJ010000014.1:0-2535 GCA_038054895.1 Patescibacteria group bacterium
TCTAGAAATAGTCCAAGAGGAAGCTGTGAGAAAAGCGGAAAGGCGGAGCGAAGCTTGTGTTTTTAGAATTTTTTTGGTATTATAATTAAACTTTAAACATGGCTATCAAGAACACAAAAATTGAACTTAATGCCCAGAAGAGGGAAGTTATCGGAAGCGGGCTGAATAGTTTGAGGAAATCCGGATATATGCCGGCGGTTTTGTATGGAAAAAACCAGGAATCGATTCCTCTCCAGGTTCTTATTAAAGATTTTAAAAAGGCATTTGAGTTAGCCGGAGAATCAACCCTTGTTTTTGTCAACGTAGACGGCCAGTCCTACCCTACCATTATTCACGATATGGCTAGAGATGCTGTAAGTGACAATATTTTACATGCTGATTTTTACAAAGTTCGCTTAGACGAGAAAATCAAGGCCAAAGTCGCCGTTGTTTTCCAAGGTGAATCGCCCGCAGTGAGGGATCTTGGGGGCATATTTGTAAGAAATATCAACGAACTGGAAATAGAGGCCTTTCCGCAGGATTTGCCTCATGAGATAGTCGTAGACATGTCCTTATTGAATAATGTGGGCGATCAGATATTAGTTAAGAATTTGAAATTGGGCGATAAGCTTAAGGTAATGGCAGAAGCCGAGGAAATAATAGCTACTGTCCAGGAGCCAATGTCGGAAGCAGAACTTGAAAAGGCCTTGGAAGCTCCTACTACAACCATTGAAGATGTTGAGGTCATCAAGAAAGAAAAAGAAGAGGAAGTTCCCGAAGTTGCCGAAGGCGAGCCTAACCAAGGGCGGGAGACCTCAAAAGAATCTCCGAAAAATAAAGAAGATAAATAAAACAATCCAGAAAACGACAAACAGGGTTGATTGGTTTTCTGTCAGCCATTTTTTAAATTTACCGCCCCAGCCCGGATTGGGCTTAAAGATGGGGCTTTTTAGATCTAATTGTTCCATGTATTAAATTGTGCTTAAGGCATTTACTACGGGGTCTAAATTTCCGTTTAATATTTTGTCTATATTCCCCCAACTCTTTTTTATTCTGTGGTCGGTTATCCTGTCTTGGGAGAAGTTGTAGGTTCTTATTTTCTCCGACCTGTCTCCTGTGCCAATTTGTTTCCGACGCTCCTCGGTAATGTTGCCGGTTTCCTCAATGCGCTTGATTTCAAGTAATTTGGCGCGGAGGATTTCCATGGCCTTTTCTCGGTTAGAAGATTGACTGCGTTCCTGTCGGCATGAAACAACGATACCAGACGGCTTATGTAAAATTCTAACCGCGCTTTCCACTTTGTTTACATTTTGGCCTCCAGGTCCGCCTGCACGGGAAAAGGTAATTTCAAGTTCATCAGGACGTATTTGAAGTTCGCTTTCGCTTGCCTTGGCAAGCACTGCTACTGTTGCGGTAGATGTATGGACTCTGCCGCTTTTCTCGGTTTTAGGGACTCTCTGCACTCTGTGAACCCCCGATTCGTTTTTTATCTTTGCAAAAGCGCCTTCTCCTTTTAATTCAAAAACAACCGACTTGAATCCGCCGATGCTTGTCTCATTTGAGTCAACAACATCAAAACCCCAGCCCTTGAGAGCGGCATATTTTTTGTACATATTAAAAAGAGTTGAAGCAAAAAGAGCAGCTTCATCTCCGCCCGCGCCGGCTCTTATTTCCACGATAGCTTCATTACTCGGGTTGCGAGGCTTTTGCTGATTTTGATAGGGAGTGTAACCCATTTATTTCCTGGCTTTTTTCTTTGAGGGAGATGCCGTCATACGACGACTGCTCCTCTCGCTATGCTCGAGGGTTGCTTTCAGGGCGGTCTTTTCCAGACGTTTTTTGAACTTTTCAACCCGGCCTCGGGTGTCTAAAATCTTTTCTGTGCCGGTGTAGAAAGGATGGCACTTGGAGCAAATGCCCGTGTTAATCTCCGGCATCGTAGAGCCGGTTGTCCAAGTATTGCCACAGGCGCATTTAACTTTGGCGTCGGGATAATATTTAGGATGTATCGCTTGTTTCATAATATTAAGATATTACTCCAAAACCTTACATAAGTCAAAAGTAAGAATAGTTCACACAACCTCTACGCGTACGGAGGGAGACGCCTCATCCCACGAAGACCGCATAAAACCCTGCTGGGTTTTTGCTCTCTCTCGGCCCGTCGGCCTGTGAACGTTCTTCTTTGTGATAAGGCGTCTCCCTCCGCCGGTTATTTATGATATAGCTTGCAATTGGCAATAGAGGGTCAAACTCTGCCAAAATAAGGCGACAGGGCTATGCTGGAAGCATTTTCCATATCATTTTATCAACCATTGTGGAGGGATAGGTAACAAACAAAGCTTTACCTTAAACTGACAGGAAATCCGGAACTGACCCTGCATTTTCTTTAAAAAATGCAGTAGGGAATTCCGGAAGGCCTTCCGGAGGTTTTAAAGCTATTGTTTGTCTAGCCCGGAGCACCGGTTGAGAAAGTGATGGGGGAAATGCTTGGGGTTTAACCGAAGCTTGATTTTATAACTAAATTTTGGTAATATTGTTCTCATGCAAGAAATACAA
>JBBUJJ010000015.1:0-5494 GCA_038054895.1 Patescibacteria group bacterium
TAATGAGGCATCTGCTCCGCGGCCAGGACTCGAACCTGGAACCATCTCCTTACACATAATCCATAGCTTTCGTTATGGGGTGGACTATCTCATATTCCTAAAAAGGAATCCGGGTATATAGTCTCTACACATTTATCACTTGTGTGAATTTAGCTCGGGATTGCCATCCGCCGGCTGGCGGATAAGGTTTCCCCGAATTAGCCCGGTTTTTCATCTCGCATTTCTGCGCGAAGCTGCCTTACTCGACAGGGAGCCGCTCTACCATTGAGCTACCGCGGAATATTGTTAATGCTGACAAGAGGAATTTTATCACAGCAAAACACATCTTTCAACCTGCCTGCCGGCAGGCAGGGCTACTTTTTCTTTGATATATATCTTGGAATCTTTAATAAATATAGTGGCGTTGAGACAACCCATAATTTCTCTTTTCTCGTCTCGGGTGCCTTCTTGCAAGAGATACTTGGCATAGTTCCGGATATTGACTTGGTTGGTTTGGGTTTCAGCCATTTCTTGGCCCAAGATACCGTTTACAAACTTTCTGTGCCGCTCAACTTCTTGATTCAGTTTTTCCGATATCCTTATCTTGTTTATGGGTATATTATCAAAAAGCTGGAGAAGTAATCCGATCAGATTATCTTCGCGGATATACTTCTCGTGGCAGTATCGATCTCTAAATTTCATGCAATGATAATAGATATATTTATTAACCCCGCCATTCTTGAGCCGTTTGAACTTCTCGCTTGCCGTTACACCTGACCCGCATTTTCCACATTTAAATATCTTTACGAAATTGAATTCTTTGGTGCCGGGTCGTAGTCGAGGTGAGTAGACGAGGCACGCTTGTACCTTCTCAAACATCTGTTTCATAATGGGAGCGCGATCCGGATCAATAATAATTTTCTTTTCTCCTTTCTTACAATTTGGATCGTAATCGTACCCCAATGGCGGCATTCCCGGACGCCAGCCAGACGCACACTTGGCTCGCAACCCTCGCTTCACGTTTTCTCCCTTATGGTCGTTCTCCAGCTTTGCCTGCGAGCAAAGTATCATAAGAAGGAACTTCTCATTTGGAGAGTTGGTAAATCGCTGGCCATGAGTTCTTATCTCTTTTAGAACTCGGGCATCCATGAGGTCAACGACGCGGCCTAAGTCCCCGGCATTACGGGATATACGACTGGGGTCCCAGGCGATGATACCGTCATACTTACCATTAGTTACATCGGCGATAAGTTCGTTGAAGATCGGCCGTTGGCCGGAGTCCTTAGCCGAATGGCTTTCCTGTTTAATCTCGGAAACGGTCAAACCGTCTCTCATGGCCATCTCAACCATCTCCTTGATCTGCGACTCAATAGACAGCGCCTGACGCTCGTCCTGTTCGCTTGATTTCCTAGCATATAGGCAATACTTCATCGGTAAGGCCCCAGAAACCCCCGAAATCCCTTGTTTTCGTTGTATAGTCTCCATACAACAAGGAATGACGCATCGGTTCCGACAGTCCAGTCCGCCCTAGTTGATAACTAACCTTTCTATTTTTCTTCTTTAGACTCAATCGAAAAATAACCTGATTTTATGTAGGTTGTTTTTATACCCGAAGCAGGGTCAGAACTTTTCAATGCGTGATTATTGTGATAGTGTGCCGGTGGTAGATTGACAACAAAAAAAGGGAGACAGATGACCAAAACGAAAAAGCAGAAAGCATTGACCATAAAAAAACGAATCAGGAAGAAAGAAAAGGAACTAGATTTTCAAGGCAAGATACTCCAAAAGATGATTGAGTTATTGGACGGAATCACAATTCATCCTGTAAAAGGTGTAATTCTTACACCAAAGAAAAAACATCAGCTTGTCGAACTTCAGGAAATGGAGAGGAAACTCTTCAGGTCAAAAACAAAAAAGCTTGGAACTGGCAATATCCTTTGATACTAGCGAAAGCTAGTATTTTATGTTACACTTATAGAAATTAATTAACTAATCAGGAACATAGCTATGGCAAAACGACGTACCGGAGTAGGAAAATACAGAAAAACACATTCACGCAAAACCAAAAAACGTCTTGCGATAAAACATGCCATGCTGGCGGCAAGGCGAAAACGATTCTAATATCTCGGACCGGGGATAAGTAGTGGCACTTATTAAGCGGTTGTGGTATTTTTAAATAAGTTTTTTTATTTAAAAAAGAAAAGGTATGAGCAGGGAGATTTTTGAAAAAGAAACTGCGGATATCGTCGAAAATAATTACCAACGCTATTTGGGATTAGGCGGAATTATCAACGAGAACGACTATCAAAGCGCCCTTGATAGGATGAATAGTGTGCATACTCTCGACAGGAAGGATCCGCAGGTAATAGATTCAATACGACAGGTAGTGGATATGGCAAGATATGCAAAGATTACATTAGGTGATTTTAAAAACGTCTTTGACCCAAGAGTTATATTGTATGTAATATTGCGTCTTGATACTAAGCCAGAAGACGTGAAATATCATCATAGTCAAATGAGTGACCAGCGCATATTCGGGGAAGTTTTAAGAATGTTGGGAGATGCTAGCTCTCTAGATAAGTTAATCAAAGCTTATCCGAATATCTCTTTTAAATACGAAAGAGGAAAATAGGTTCCTCTAATAAATATGCGCCGACTTAATGTCGGTCTTTTTAAACCAAACCCCCGTTGCGGGGGTTTGGTTTAACCTATTTAAGAATCCAACTAGGAGAGATGCTTGGAAACGAGCTTTGTCATTTCAAACATATTGACGGTTGCTTTTCCGCCGAATACCTTTTGCAAACTTGCGTCGGCATTGATATTACGCTTGTTTGTCGGGTCTTGAAGGTTGTGTGATTTGATATACACCCAAAGCTTCTTGACGACTTCTGAGCGGGGCATAGGACCTGCGCCGACTACTGCAGCTAACTCCGAACTGACATTCATCGGCTTCATAAACGCAGAATTGGTTTTTTGTGGCATATGAAATTATTTATAATTAAGTTATAACCTTTCGACCTTGTATGGTTTGAGTATATATTAATTCACGGCGGATAGCAAGCGCTGTTTACGGAATGACGCCTTCCTTGCAGAGATATAAAAATAATTGTATAATATGTTACATTATTTTTTTCTTTGAAAATTAATAGGAGATAGGGGCAACATGGGCTATTATCATGGTGGGGAAGGGCAACACATAGAACAATCTGTCAAAGAATTTTGCGAAACCGAGATAAGGAAAAATTGGGGAAAATTTGTAAAAGATAAATGTTTTCCCCGGTATATTTTCAAAAAGATGGGCGAACTGGGTTTCTTGGGAGCAATGAAAAAACGGCATTGGCCGCTGACCAGGGAATATTAATACCAAAGTTAGCCGCGGAAACAAAACTCAAGACTACCAAAAGTGCGTTTGAGGGTTGTTGGACTGCGTTACAAGTTTTTGGCGGATTGGGCTATGTGATGGAGTCCAGGGTTGCTCAAGATTTTTGCGATGCTGTGTTGCTGCGGATAGGCGAGGGCACCGATAACATGCAACGGACAACAATAGCCAAAGCCCTCTTTTCTTCGTAGTCCGTACTTATAAATTATCCCGCCATTAAGGCGGGTTTTTTAATTTGTCTTGTTTAATAATTTATTTTAAGATATTATAAATTATTCATGGAAGAAAATTTTGATAAAACTAAACTTATTTTGCCAGGGGCTATATTAATAGCGGCTCTTTTGGTAAGCGGTTCAGTGGTTTTTTATTCTTTAAATACCGGTAAGCTTGGGGCAAATGTAAAACAGGCCGGCGACTTGGCGGCAGGAGAAAAAATAAATGTTTCGGCGGATGACGATGCTTTTATGGGCAATGAAAAAGCCAAAATAACGATAGTTGAATTCAGTGATTTTCAATGTCCGTTTTGCAGGACATTCTGGAGCGGGGCTTTGCCTCAAATAAAGAAGGAATATATAGATACCGGCAAAGTTAGATTTGTTTATAGGGATTATCCCTTATCTTTTCATCCAGCCGCTCAAGTATCGGCTGAAGCTGCCGAATGCGCCCATGAGCAGGGCAAATTTTGGGAGATGCACGATAAGATATTCGGAGAGCAGGCCAAGCAAGGAACTGGAACCGTAACTTATGGTGTCGCCGAATTGAAAACATGGGCCTCTCAAATAGGTTTGGACTCAACCAAGTTCAATCAATGTCTTGATTCGGGAAAATATAAATTGGAAGTAGAAGAGGATTTTGTTGATGGTTCGGCATACGGAGTGTCTGGTACGCCTACCTTCTTTATCAATGGCCAAAGATTAGTCGGTGCTCAGCCGTTTTCGGCATTTAAAGCTATAATTGATGAAGAGTTAAAATAAAATGGGGTGGAATAAAAAATATTATCAACTTGCGCTGGTAAGTTTTGTAATTTTATTTCTGGAGCTTCTTCTTATTCGACTGATTGGGATGGAAATTAGGATTTTTGCCTATCTTTCCAATCTTATCTTGCTTGCGGTTTTTATCGGTTCCGGCGTAGGGATGCTGTCTAAGCGCAGGTTTTCGCTAAGAGTTTCTGCTGTCCTTTTACTGATTATTGTTTTTGCCGTTCAAACGGGGCTTTTTAACAGTATAACAAATTGGCTTGCCCCGCTTAATGAAAATATCATTTGGTTTCAACCGGACACCGGTTCCTTAGGCGCGATAATCGGCGGCTTGTTTGAAGTTTTTTCTTTTCTGTGGGGAATCCAGTCGCTTTTGTTTTTTGCGTTAGCTTGTTATCTTATCTCAATTCCGCTGATATTGCGGCACCGGTAAACAAGTATTGCTAACGGAACGGCCACCCGTTGACTTTTTAGATTGATAAATGCTATACTTGTATCAACGTAGGTTTTCTCGTAGGTTTCTCTTGTAGGAACTCGGCGGGAGGTCGGTCCTACTAAAGATAACGACAAACAACAAATGACTGACAACAAAAAATGTTGCAAGTTGTGTGTTGTAAGTTGTAAGTAAATTGGGAAAGAAATTATATGTCGGAAGTTTGTCTTATGACACGACCGACGAGTCTTTGAAAGAAGCTTTTTCACGAGCTGGAAACGTTGTATCGGCATCAGTTATAACCGACAAAATGTCGGGCCGATCCAGAGGATTTGGTTTCGTGGAAATGGAAACTGACGAAGAAGCCCAAAAAGCAGTCGAGACGTTGAATGGTCAGGAAGTTGACGGCCGAAAGGTTACAGTCAATGAAGCCAGACCGATGACAGATCGACCACCCAGACCAGCCGGCGGAGGTTTTAACCGAGGCGGCGGCGGATTCAACCGCGGTGGCGGAAGAGGCTTTGGTGGCGGTGGAAGAGACTACTAATCAAAAACAAAAAACTGCTAAAAAGCAGTTTTTTGTTTACGCAGAATGCACTCCAACTCCCGCCCATTTCTGACCTGTTGGATTACGGCCTATTGCCTTCTTCGGACAAATGCTTAAATTAACCCTCAATTTGCTTAACAAATTTTAGCATCCGTTTGCCCCCGCTCTTTCTAATCTTC
>JBBUJJ010000016.1:0-11972 GCA_038054895.1 Patescibacteria group bacterium
AAAAAATAGACCCGAAGGTCTATTTTGGTTCAAACGATGAACCGCAACCGCAAGTCCCTTTGGCGTTGGGGTTGTTTATCTTGAACCCGCCACCCATTATTTTATTTTCTTCAAAATCTATTTCCACGCCGGCCAGGTAGCGGATACTGATTGGGTCGATGAAAATTTTAATGCCGCTTGACTCAAAAGTTTTATCATTTTCATCGGGTTCTTTTTCTATTAATAATCCATATTGAAATCCGGAACATCCTCCGCCCTGGACATGCAGACGCAAACCTGCGGTTTGCGAGATATTTGCATTCTTGTTTTCTTCAGCAATCAAAATCTTCAACTTCTCGGCTGCCTTAGGGGTTATGATAATCACTGGAACTCCTTTAAAATGTCAATAAACCGTGTTATAATATAACATAATTTGTCAAAAATGTAATGGGCCGGTAGTTCAGTGGTAGAATGCCGCTTTTGCAAAGCGGAGGTCGGGAGTTCGATCCTCCCCCGGTCCACAATTCTGAATTTGATTAAACTACAGATTTTTGTTATTTATTTTGTGCTAATATAAAATCATGACCTCAATCTCCATTTTAATTTTTGTTGTTTCTTCGGCGACCCTGATTCTGCTGGGCATCAATGTCTACATGATGATGAAGCCCAAGAAGCAGGAACCCGACGAGAAATATCTGGTGCTTCACCAGCGTTTTGACGCACTGTCGGCGCTAATGAACGACCAACTGGAAAAGAATAGGCAAGCAGGGGAGCGGGCGACATTGACTGTAAGCCAGCAGGTCCAGAGCTTCACCCAGAACATGACCCAGATTCAGGAGAACATGAAGCAGATGCATGAGTCGGTGAAAAGCGTTTCGTCATTCCAGGATATTTTTAAATCACCCAAGCTTCGCGGTATTTGGGGCGAAGCATCGCTTGAAGCGGCGCTCAATCAGTATTTTTCCAAAGACATGTATGAGCTCCAGCATTATTTTAAATCAGGGGAAGCCGTAGATGCTGTTTTGAATCTACCAAATGGACTTATTTTACCGATTGATTCTAAGTTCAACTGGGAAAATTTTGAGAAAATGGTCAATGCCGATAACGACATCCAGAAAGAAATCCATCGCAAGTCATTTTATTCAGATGTGAAAAAGAAAATAGACGAGATTGCATCCAAGTATCTTTTGCCGTCAGAGGGGACGACGGACCTTGCGTTGATGTATGTACCGGCGGAGACAGTTTATTACGAAGTTATCAATAATATCAAAGACGTAGATATTCCCAATTACGCCCGAACCAAAAGAGTATTTCTCGTTTCTCCCAACACTTTCGCGCTTTCAGTTTCGGCTATCCGCCACTGGTTCAAAGATGTGGAATTCAACAAACAGACCAAAGACATTATGAAACGCCTTGAACGCATTGCCACCGACGGCGGCAAACTCGCCGATGACTTTCAGAAACTCGGCAAACATATTGAAAACACCAAATCCGCCTATGACTCTTCCGAAAAACGCCTCTCCCTCATGGTAGACAGAGTCAAGAATGTGGTGGAGTTAAGAGCTGCTGATGATTTAGAGAAACTCGAACCTCCAAAGGTTTAGCTCCGGAACCCAGCCACCTTCAGACCCGCCTCCGATAAAACTGCTCCTCCGTGAGCGGTTTTATCTCGGCTAAGTGAGCATAGTCGCCTCGGGCTGATGGACTCCGTCCGATATTATATCAGCCTCTCGGCGCCTACCGTCTCAAATGTCTTTAGGTGGCTGGCTTCCTGCGTCCTTAAAATTAACTTGCATTATTAAAGTGGTAAAAGCGATGATAGGTGAGTAAACCTTAAGCTCTCGGATTAAATTTGCCTTGGACAAAATACTTGTCTTGGATCTCTTTAGCCAGATTGTTTATGGCTCTATCTAACGATTTGGAATAATTTTCTCCCTCAAAAAGTTCTATAAATATATCGATTAGGGAAAAATAGAAATCAGTATCTCCTGTGATTCTGTGCCACAGATCTTTTCCTATAAAAATTGGAACATTATCTTGAGCCCCAACAGAAGAGTTTTGTATGGCCTTATAGCTGCCACTTATTTGCTCTATTGTTCCATATACGATTCCCATTGCAAATTTAGGCATCTTCTTTCCTGCCATGTTGGTCTTTAAAAGTCTATATGCACTTCTCATCTCTTCAAGTATTGGTTCTACGTCACCGCTATTAATGTTGTTTGGGCCAGCCTTTAATTGCATGAATACCTTGCCACCGTCTACTTTATCAGTGAAATGGAAATCCATACCAGGTACACCAGAGGGCTCGGCTTCCAGAAGGCTTACGCAAAGTTTCTGCATTTTATTGCCGAAACTTGTAACTATGGATGTACCTAGTGCTCGGGGGTAAATTAAAGCTTTCGCCATGTTTTTGCTATTGGCCTCGCCAAAAACACCACTGGCAAGAGCCACTAGGTTAAAGGGGTGTATATTAAAATCTGCTAAATTATATCCGCTATCTATCTTACCTTGTAATAAGTCAGCAAATTCCCTTTCGAAAAAGGTATATATTTTTTCTCTTAAAGCACTATTCATTTAATAAGTAGTATAGACCAACTAGGATGTTTTTTCCAGTTATGCACAAATAACCATTGCCCCATGCAATGGTTATTTATTATAATTAAGCCATGGAAAACTTACTAACTGTTTCTGATGCAGCAAGCGCTTTATCGGTATCTGCGGATACAATTCGTCGTTGGGAGAAAAAAGGACTAATAAGAGCACAACGTTCTGGTATTAATTACCGATTATTTAATTTTAAAGAATTAGAAAGGATTCAATCTAAAATATCTGGAAATAATCAAGAAAACAGATATACGATGTTAAAATCAAACGTAAAAACAAAATATAAAATTGTAGAGCTTTTCGCAGGCGCTGGAGGCACTGCCCTTGGTTTGCACAACGCAGGACTTCAGCATGTGTTATTAACAGATTGGGATAAGAACGCCGTTGAAACTCTTAAAAAAAATAAACCTGAATGGAACTCACTCCAGGCAGATGTTAGAAGTTTAGATTTTTCGGCATATCGAGCTGACATTGTTGAGGGAGGTTTTCCTTGCCAATCTTTTAGTTATGCAGGTAGGGGTCTTGGTTTTGAAGATATTAGGGGAACAATGTTTTTTGAATTCGCAAGATGTATCAAGGAGATTAAACCTAAAATTTTTGTGGGAGAGAATGTTAGGGGACTATTAAGACACGACAGTGGTAAAACTTTAAAATCCATTGTTTCCATACTTGAAAATTTAGGATACAGAGTTGCATATAAAGTTTTACGATCTCAATATTTGGATGTTCCTCAAAAGAGGGAAAGGTTAATAATATTAGGCGTAAGAAAAGACTTAGATTTACCAATATTATTTCCAAAAGAAAAAGACTATACAATCTCTTTGCGAGAGGCTTTTAAGGATTGTCCCAAATCAACTGGGCAGCAATACCCACTTTCTAAGAAAGAAATACTGTCAAAAATCCCCCCAGGAGGATATTGGAAAGATTTACCAACTGATTTACAAAAGACATATATGGGGGCAAGTTTTCATATGGGGGGTGGAAAGACGGGTATGGCGAGACGTCTCTCTTGGGATGAGCCTAGCCTTACCCTAACTTGTGCACCGGCTCAAAAACAAACAGAAAGGTGCCATCCTGAAGAAACCCGTCCGCTTACTGTCAGAGAATATGCCAGAATACAGACATTTCCAGATGGCTGGGAATTTATAGGTTCTATAAGTTCACAATATAAACAAATCGGTAACGCTGTTCCAGTGAACCTAGGATTTCACATTGGAAAATGCTTAATTGCAATGCTGCAAAATAAACCAGATAAGGCAACTATGGAAATTGTCTATCCTGGTCAAGAAATTAAAATGAATGAGCGTGTGGCAACTTTAGGACTCTAACTCACTATAGATAAAAACTGCATAGAATTATTAGAAAACTACTTGAGTGAGTGGTGTTTGAATAAGTTTGAATTTCCGTTACTAATCTCCACCTAACCCCCCGAGCAACTGGCGGAGGGGGTGTGCCTTTTTAAAATTAGTAAAATTTTTAAAAGGTGCACCCCGCAGTCATGCATAGAGGTTGTGTCAGCTGTTCAGATGGGGCGGAGCGTCCGGGTTGAATAATTCCTGAAATTCTGATAAATTATTGCCTATGAATACATTACTACTTTCTCTGTTAGCATCGGTCGCGTCGCTGGGATATGGCGCGTTTTTGATTTGGGGGGTTTTAAAAAAGTCGGCGGGGGATGAAAAAATGGTCGCAATTCAGAAAGCAATTCAGGAAGGCGCATCAGCATATTTGAAAAGACAGAACAGGACTGTCTTTTTTGTTGGAGTAGTTGCCGTTTTAATACTTTGGAAGTGGCTTGGGTTTTCAATCGCAGCCGGTTTTGTTGTCGGAGCCGTTTCTTCGGCTTTGGCCGGTTATATCGGTATGATGGTAGCAGTTAGAGCGAACAGTCGCGTTGCCGAAGAAGCCAAGCATGGTTTAGCTCGCGCCTTTTCTGTGGGATTTAAAGGCGGAGCGGTTACCGGATTTTTTGTTGTCGGTTTAGCATTGCTTTCTCTGACGGGATTTTATTGGTGGTCTGGTGATGTGAAAGCTCTCATTGGTCTTGGTTTTGGAGCTTCCCTTATTTCCGTATTTGCCAGATTAGGCGGAGGAATATTTACCAAAGGCGCCGATGTCGGAGCCGACCTCGTCGGAAAAGTTGAAGCCGGAATTCCGGAAGACGATCCGAGAAATCCGGCGGTCATTGCCGACCAAGTGGGGGACAATGTTTCGGACTGCGCCGGCATGGCGGCTGATGTTTTTGAGACATATGTTGTTTCGGCCTTGTCGGTCATGTTGCTTGGAAGTTTATTGTTCAGAAACGATTCTTCGGTTGTTGAGTTTCCGTTATTTATCGGAGCGCTTGGCGTCTTTGCCTCAATTGTCGGTTCTTTGTTTGTTAAATTAACCGGCGGAATTATGGCAGCTCTTTATAAAGGTCTTGGAGCGACTGCCGTTATTCTTGTCGGATTATTCTATTGGTTCACAAGAAATATAACACTTGGCAGTGTCAGTAGCGGAGCATTATTTTCATCGTTGTTAATTGGTATCGCAGTTACGGCCCTTATGGTTTTGGTAACGGATTATTATACTTCAAAAAAATTCAGCCCGGTTAAAAAGATTGCCAAGGCCTCAACTACCGGCCACGGCACGAATATTATTGCGGGCTTAGCTGTTTCAATGGAATCAACCGCATTACCAGTTCTGGTAATTGCCGGCGCGATGTTCATGGCCTATTCAATAACCGGATTATACGGAATCGCATTAGCCACCATGAGCATGCTTTCTTTGACCGGACTTATTTTAGCGATTGACTCATTTGGCCCAATCACTGACAACGCCGGCGGTATTGCCGAGATGGCTGGTTTACCCAAAGAAGTCCGTGAACACACCGATGCGCTTGATGCGGTTGGAAATACTACTAAGGCGGTTACGAAAGGTTATGCCATTGCTTCGGCGGGACTTGCGGCGATGGTTCTTTTTGCCGCCTATACTCAAGAACTTTCAGAATTCGGAAGAACTGTTGTTTTTGAACTTTCCAATATCAACGTTCTTATCGGATTATTTATCGGCGGAATGATGCCTTATTTGTTCGGTTCGCTTGCGATGCAGTCAGTCGGAAAGGCGGCGGGTTCAGTCGTTGATGAGGTGCGCCGGCAATTCAGAGAGATAGCCGGAATAATGGAAGGAACTGCAAAGCCCGACTACTCAACGGCAGTCGATATCGTGACCAAAGCAGCATTACGCGAGATGATAGTGCCGGCTCTTATACCGATAATTGTTCCTGTACTTGTCGGTTTCGTGCTTGGCCCGGAAGCGCTCGGAGGATTGCTTGTCGGCGTAATTGTGACCGGACTGTTTGTCGCTATCTCAATGACTTCCGGTGGCGCGGCCTGGGACAATGCCAAAAAATTCATTGAAGACGGAAACTATGGCGGCAAGGGTTCAGATGCCCACAAAGCGGCAGTGACAGGGGATACGGTTGGCGACCCCTACAAAGACACCGCCGGCCCGGCCATCAACCCGATGATTAAGGTAGCAAATATAGTGGCTCTCTTGATAGCGAGATTTCTATAAAACTTATCGCTCAGCCCCTATCCATTTCCGACCTATTGCCTGCGCCTTCGGTCTCCTTCGGACAAATCACCAAATTCTTTTCAATTTGCTTAATAAATTTCAGCAACCGTTCCTCCCTAAGCGGATTTTCCGGCTAAAATTTATTGGGAGTAAGCAAATTATCAAATAATTTGATGATTGTGTTACCCTCGGAGGCAAATGGTCTGAAATGGAAAGGGGCTGTGCTTGAAAAACTTATAGCACAGACCCAAATCCCTATCTGAATCACTAAGTCGGAGCGATACGGTAACATAAAGAGCATCCGAGATAGCAAAGAACAAATTAGCGAAGCGCTCTTGTTCTTTGCGTTAATGAGGATGCTTTTTGTTCGTATTGCGGAGATGTGATGAAGATGGGGGTTGGGGTCTAAGCGGTTATCCACATTTAAAATGTCCCATCCAAACCCTAAATGTTATACTTTATAGGTGAAAATAATTAGTATTTCTGAAGGGAGGTGTTGTTATGTTTGAAGTAGTAGCAGCATCAGATATTGTTAGAAATTCATTACTTACTCTTTGGGGAGGGGTAGCGCTTTTCTTGCCGCGCTTGATTGCCGCGGTTGTCGTATTTTTGGTTGGCTGGCTTATCGCTGAATTGCTTGGGAAATTAGCTTATCATGTTGTCAAGATATTGCACTTGGATAATGCATTAAGCAGAGTTGGTTTCAGGCAAGCTTGGGAAAAGAGTGGTTTTAAATTGAACACCCCAGTGCTATTTTACGAACTGGTAAAATGGTTCTTTGTAGTGGTGTTTTTGATGGCGGCGACAAACATTTTGGGGTTAGGACAGGTTTCCGAGTTTTTGAGAACCGTCGTCTTTTATCTCCCGAATGTAATTGTTGCGATGGTGATTCTTTTGATAGGTATTTTAGTGGCTAAATTCTCGGAGGGATTTGTGAAGGCCTCCGTAAAAGCAGCCGGTCTTATGTCGGCTAACTTTTTAGGGGCCTTGACCAAGTGGGCTGTGTTCATATTTTCTTTGTTGGTTGCTTTGGCTCAATTGAAAGTCGCCGATGATATTATCAAAATAGTTATTACGGGCTTGATTGCGGCGGGTGCTTTGGCCATGGGCTTAGCTTTTGGTCTTGGGGGAGTAAAGCATGCCGAGCAAATGATAGGAGACCTAAGAAGGAGAATACAAGAGTAGTTCTCGTGTAATCAAAAATCCGCCAGTTGGCGGATTTTTGATTTATGGGGTTTGCGGGATTTGCAACAACCGTCCGTATATTTCTGGGAACATTTTTTTAATTACGCCCTGCTCCTTCGGTGAAAACTTAGTGAGGACAAAATCTATCACGAATGCGTCCCGTTTTTTGTCCGATTGCTCACGAGCTTTGAGAAGTGCCCGAACCGATGTTCCAATGCGCAGGCGATAGAATCTGTTTGTTTTTAGAGCTTTAATGATTGACTCAACCCCTTTGTGGCCGCCTGAATTTTTCTCAAACGAATTTTTGAACGACCCGAATTCTATATCAAGATCATCTTGGACGACAACAATATCCGCCGGTTTTATTTTGTAGAACTTCGCCAGTTTAGACACAACTTCCCCCGACTTATTTACATAGCAGAGAGGTTTTACTAATATGACCGGTGTTTTCTCAACTTTTGATTTGGATACCATGGCATTGTGCTTCTTGTCTTCCGTAAAATCATTTGCGTCAATTTTCTTTGCCAAATAATCCAAAAACATAAATCCCACGTTGTGCCGCGTATTCTGATATTCCTCATCTGGGTTCCCGAGACCGACAATTAGTTTGAATTTAGCCATAGATATTATGATACTGTAAAATTAATTTTGAGTCCATTGTATTGACTTATCACTAATAATTATTTATAGTTAAAAACAAGTTAAATTGACAAAACAAGGAGGAGAGATGCGTTTTGTTGGCAGTTTGTTAGTATCTATTCTTGTTTGGGTAGTTGCCCTTATCCCATTGTGGATTTTCTTGAGCATAAAGACCCTTGCTAATCCACAAGGATTTTGGCAGAATTTTGTACTTTTTGGTTTAGGGATTTATGTCCTTGGAGCAATACAGACTGTGTTGCTTATCACGGGCTTGGCAGTAACAGTAATAGTTTGGCTACAGTACGGGGATAAATGATGGTAAAAGGGTCTAAGTGGCCCCTTTTTATTTTTCTAAGCCAAGCGAAATAAAGCGTCAGGCGGAGTTTAAATTATTTGCTTTTGAATAGTAACCGTACTATACTATCTTAAATGTTCTTTTTTAGGAGAAACCATAGTGGCAAAGAAGGTCAGATGCAAGATAGATTGGCACGGTAATGGTGGCCATTGTTATCCTGCTCCGGGAACAGTAAAAACAGTTAAGTGTGGCGTTTGCGGTACGCAAATGAAGGTTAAGCGTAATGTTCTTGGCTGTACAAGTTGGGCAGAATCAATGGGAGGCGGAAAGCATCTACATGATCGTTTTAAATGTCCTAATTTGAATGAAGATTGGCATAAAAGGATTTATCGTTTAAAAATGGATGTATATCGAGAAGAAATGGATGACTGTGACCCGATTGGTTTAAAGAAAATGAGACAAGTAGCAGAAAAAGAAATCATAGAGCTTCTTGAAGCTCATGCGGTGCGATAATCTCGCCCGCTTTTATTTTAAGAAAGTTTGATATTCTATTTCCAATTTACATAAAACGCTAAAACAATTGGCGGAGGTGGTGTGCTTTTTTAAAATTAGTAAATTTTTAAAAAGTGCACCCCGCAGTCACGCATGGAGGTTGCCTGCCTGCCGGCAGGCAGGTGTCAGCTGTTAAAGTTGAATTGAACAAAAAAATATAGTAAAATACAGCGTATGCCTGAAGAAGAATCACAAATTCCACAAATTCCTAATGTAAAATCAGAGGTTTTTGCCTTTGTTTGGGAAACAATTAAGGTCGTCGTTATTTCGCTTGCCATAATCCTGCCAATCAGGTATTATCTGGTTCAGCCGTTTTTCGTCAAAGGTGCTTCTATGGAACCGAGTTTTGAAGACGGCGATTATCTTTTGGTGAACGAAATAAGTTATCGCTTTTCCGAGCCAGAAAGAGGCGATGTGGTCATTTTCAGATATCCTTTGGACAGATCACAATTTTTTATAAAACGAATAATCGGACTTCCGGACGAGACCATAGAGATAAAAGATAATACTGTTGTGATTTACAATAAAGAAAAACCAAACGGCTTTGTTTTAAATGAAGATTATTTAGCTCCTGAACAGAAAACTCTCGGTAGCTCCGTTATCAAATTAGATGACAATGAATACTTTGTTTTAGGTGATAATCGTCTTCAAAGCTCCGACTCAAGACGCTGGGGACCGATAAATAAATCACTCATAACCGGCAAAGCTTTTTTAAGACCATGGCCTTTTACGAGAGCTTCCCGTATCCGATCAGTTTATTATTAATTTTAATTAATTAAATGTCTAAAAAAGAAAGATGTATACAAGCGCCGAAAGGCATGCAAGACATGCTTCCGGAAGATCAAAAGTATTGGCGTTATATTTTAAAAAAAGCAGAAAATCTGCTGGAGTTTTATGGTTTTGAAAGGGTTGAAACGCCGATTTTAGAATCAACAGACCTGTTTCTCTGCGCTGTGGGTGAATCAACCGATATTGTTCAGAAGGAGATGTACACCTTAAGAACCAAGGGAGGTGATAGTTTGACCTTAAGACCCGAAGGAACGGCTCCTGTTGTCAGGGCATATCTTGAAAATGGTATGAATGTTAAACCGCACCCGGTCAAGCTTTATTATATCAGTCCCATGTTCAGGCATGACCAACCGCAAAAGGGGAGATATAGGCAGTTCTATCAATTGGGAGTAGAAACCATTGGGGATAGCTCCGAGGCAGTAGATGTAGAATTGATTTTCTTGGCCTACAAATTCATTGAAAGTTTGGGCTTGAAGGGATACAATGTCCACATAAACAGCATTGGTGACCAGAATTGCCGTTCCGCGTACTTGAAAGCCCTCAAAGAATATTATAAAAATCGTCTTAAGAAAACTTGTACTAATTGCAAGGTAAGATTTAAAGAAAATATTTTACGATTGCTTGATTGCAAAGAAGAGCCGTGTAAAGAAATTATCAAAGAAGCTCCTCAATTCGTGGATTTTTTGGACGAAGAATGCCACGCGCATTTTAAGCATGTTTTAGAATTTTTGGACGAGGCCAAGGTACCGTATATATTGAACCCGCATTTGGTTAGGGGATTGGATTATTACACGAGAACCGTCTTTGAAATTATGCCGGAAGAAAATATTGGCGCTCAATCGACCCTAGCTGCGGGCGGACGCTACGATAAATTAGTTGAACTTTTGGGTGGTTCAAAGACCCCGGCGGCCGGATGGGCATTGGGCATAGAGAGAATTATTCTTGAGCTTAAAGAAAAAAATGTTTCTGTTCCGGAAATAAAGCCCAAATCCAAGGTTTTTCTGGTTCAGCTGGGGGAAGTTGCCAAGAGAAAGAGTATCATGCTTTTTGAATCGTTTAGGAAGGCCGGTGTAGAGACCAAGTCCTCTTTGGGCCGAGATAGTATCAAATCGCAATTGAGAATTGCAAACCGCCTGGGAGTTAAATTTGCTTTGATATTTGGACAGAAAGAAGCATTAGATGATACGATAATTTTGAGAGAAATGGACACCGGAATCCAAGAAACCATTCCTTTAGAGAAAATTGTGGATGAGGTCAAGAAAAGATTGAAAGCATGATTACGGATGTATTTTGTAAAATTATAAAAGGAGAATTAAGGGCCGATGTTGTCTGGCAAGATGAGGATTTTTTGGTAATTAAGGATAATCATCCGCAGGCGCCGGTTCATTTATTAATTATCCCTAAAAAGCATTTTGAGGCCCTTCATGACTTTACCCAAGGAGATGCGCCATTGTTAGGCAAGGCACTTCTCGTCGCTGAGCGAGTCGCGAAGCAAATAGGAGTGCACGAAAAGGGCTATCGGCTCATCATCAATGAAGGCGTGCATGGCGGCAAGCTGGTACCTCATCTTCACATACATCTTCTTGGCGGTAAGCGTCTCGGGCCCAAAGTAGTGCAATAAGCAAACTTGAAAATTTCTCTCATCAGTGATATCCTTTGCACAGAAAGGAGGTTTTATTATGGTTGAAGTAAAAAGAAAACCAAACGAAAGCGTAGGAAGTTTATTAAGGCGTTTTAACCGCTTTGTTCAGCAAAGCGGAGTTTTGATTAAGGCCAAAAAATCCCAACATAGAGAAAAGAAACAAACCGAAAGGAAAGAAAAAAACGCCGCCATTATGGGTTTGCATTTGAGCGAGTTAAGGAGAAAATTGGAAAAATTAGGCAAATACAACGAAGATACTTTTGATGAAGAGAAGCGCAAAATGAAACAAAAATTAGATTTGTAGCAATCTAAACTAAAAAGCAAGTTAAAACTTGCTTTTTAGTTTAGGCTATGTTATAATTAAATCCGAGTTGGGGTCTGAAATAGCGACCCCCAGAGAGCAATTCCGCTCTTTGAAAACAGAGGAGAAACTGACCATGAGAGGATGGCTTAGTGTGATGATAGACATTTTGAAAAAGATGACGAGTCGCCGTGTCACAAAAGAAGCGATACCATTCACGACAGAAACTGGCTACGACACTCTCTATGACGATTGGCCTAATATCGCATAGACACTTAGACCGTACTGGAAAACAATCCACAACGGTCTTTTTAATTTTTAAAATGTGATGTATTATGGGTCTATGTTAAAAGAAAAAATTCAACAGGACGTAAAGGATGCTTTGAAATCCGGAGACAGCAAAAAACGGATAGTTTTAGGCATGGTTT
>JBBUJJ010000017.1:0-12014 GCA_038054895.1 Patescibacteria group bacterium
AAGGGAATTTTAGAAGACGAGGACTGGATGGAAAAAGTGTTATGGCTTCGCGAGCAACAAACCCTTGCATTTTTATCCAATTAGGTATATAATGTATGCATAGTTAAGAGAAGAGACGGAGGTCGGGTTTCTTTAAAGTATACAATTAAACTAAAAACAATCATGACAGGAAAAATCAAGAAAAAGGTTGAAGACAGAATGTTCGGATTCATCGCTCCTGAGGACGGATCAAACGATGTTTTCTTCCATAAAGATGCTTTGAACGGCGTGACGTTCGAGGAACTGAACGAAGGCGATGCTGTTACTTTTGATGTGGTGCCGGGCAAAGATGGCCGTACTGCCGCTGGAAATGTACAGCGAGCTTAATAGCTTCAATTTTATAAAAACCACCCCCGCTTAGGCGGGGGTGGTTTTTGGTTTTATTCATATCCCTTCAACTTACCCAACTTGTGATGCTGGCGAATTTTCTCCAATGCTTTAGCTTCAATTTGCCTGATACGCTCTCGCGTAACCGTAAACACCTTACCCACTTCTTCAAGCGTGTGGGTCACGCCGTCACCAAGACCGAATCTCATATCAAGAATTTTCTGTTCTCTCGGAGTAAGGTCGGCGATTATTTCATCAATATAGCTCTTGAGAATTTTGCGCGCAGCAGACGTCGAGGGCGATATAGAATCGTCATCGGGAATGAAACTTTCCAGCGAACTGTCTTCATCGTCTTCTCCTACAGGAGCTTCAAGAGAGATGGTTTCTTGGGAAATTTTCTGGATATGTCTTACCTTGTCCACTTCCATTCCCATTTCTGAAGCGATTTCTTCAGACATCGGATCACGGCCCAAATCCTGAACCAACCGTCTTACGACCTGCTGATATTTATTGATGGTTTCTACCATATGAACCGGAATACGAATAGTCCTGCCCTGATCGGCTAAAGCGCGGGTAATGGCCTGTCTTATCCACCAAGTGGCATAGGTGGAAAATTTATATCCTTTTTTATAATCAAATTTTTCAACGGCTTTAAACAAACCAATGTTCCCCTCTTGGATGAGGTCAAGCAAGGTTAAATTGGCCGAACGACCGACGTATTTTTTGGCAATGGAAACAACCAAGCGAAGGTTGGAAACGGCCAGTTTCTGTCTTGCCGACTCGTCATTTTTTTCTATCTTTTTTGCAAGTTCAACTTCTTCATCTCCAGTAAGCAGAGGATATCGGCCTATTTCTTTCAGATACATCTGAACAGAATCAGACGCGACATCACCAAATTCTGTTTCTATTTTCTTTTTCTCGTCGTATTCTTTGACTTTTTCTTCTTCAAAGACCCTTCCTGATTCTATTATGTTTATGTTCGCCGATTCCAGCCGCTCATAAAGAGCTTCCAGTCCCTTGATGTCTTTTTCTATACTCGGAAAAGCGTTAAGAACTTCCGCTTGGGTGACAAAGCCCCTTGATCTGCCCTTTTCAATCAAAGCCAGAACTCCGCTCTCCGAGATAGGGCTTTTCTTGCTACTTACCTGTTTTACCTTAGGTTTCCTGGCAACTTTCTTTATTTTCTTTGATTTCTTTTTTACTTTTTTCTTGATTGGTCTCCTGAAGGCCTTTTTTCCTTTTTTGTTTTTCTTTTTCATGTTTAGTCAGGTAATTAGATTTTTTGTATTTCTCCTAATCGGTTTAAAATTTTATTCGCCTCCACAGCCAAGACTAATTTCTTTTCCTTATCATCCCCGACTCTCATTTCGAATCCTATTTTTTCCAATTTGGTTCGAAGGTGGCGTTCCTCCAGTTTCTTTATTAAGTTATTGAATTCTATCCTTAATTCTTCATCTTTGGAATCTTTCCAGAATTCTTGGGACTTTAGATACGCGAATTCCAGTTTGTAACTTTGATTTTTATCCCTAAAGTCCTTTAGCAAGTCAGTTATATTATCAGAGTTAATTGCTGTTAATTTAATAATCGCTTCGGCCGTATGGGGATCCAGTAGTTCGGAATTTATATTTTTGAGGTCATTTTTAAAAAATATCGGATCTTTCATTACCAATGACAACAGGGTTTCATTAAGCTGGTCACTTCGCTCTGTTGGGCTCAGTATTTCGTCGCCTTCACTCCTCAACGGCCTGTCGGAAACGTTTGATTCTCTGTTATATATTTCAAGATCATCCTTGGCTACATTGATATCCGCCTCTATCGCTTCTTCTTTTGCTCTCAAGAAAAATGCCAGCTGGGTTAGCCAATGGGCTTTCTCCACTTGACTGGTCAGGCGCTTTAGAAAAGGGGCTAAGGCAGAGATAACAGATTTTTTGCTATCAGCCGAACTTGGATCAAATCCGACTTTAGCCTTATTAAAATAAAATTCTATGACCGGTTTGGCTTCTCCTACCATCTTAGACCATTCTTCAGTGTTCTTTCTTACCAAGTCGGCGGGATCTTTGCATTCTTTGTCGCTTATCTCAATAACTTTTATATTAAAGTTCTGGCTTAAGGCTAAACCGATTCCTCTTCTTGTCGCTCTCGCTCCAGCTTGGTCAGTATCAAAACAAAAGTCCAGATTTGTTGTGTATCTATGGAGCAATGTTAAATGATTCAGGGTCAAAGCTGTTCCGGATGAAGCTACAACATTTTTTACTCCCGCTTGATAAGACATCAGGGCATCCATATTACCTTCAACTAAAACACACCTATCGGTCTGCTTAATATCCATCTTTGCTTTATTGAGTCCGTAAAGAATCCTCCCCTTATCGTAGATTCTGGTCTGGGGAGTATTAATATATTTAGCCGTCCCGGTGCCGACTTTGTCTTGTGCCGACCTTTGGTCGTCCCGCTGTCCCTGCGGCTCAACGCCCTCGTCAATTTCGGCAGCGGGAAGAAAAATTCTCCCTGTAAATCCGACAACCTGTCCGTTTAAGTCAAAAATAGGAAAAGTTATCCTGGAACGAAACCTATCATAGACACCAGAACCATCGTTTCTTTTAATGGCCAACCCGGCTTCCACTATCTCGTTTTCGGAATAACCGCAGTTCTTCAAAAAAGTCCCTAAAGCATTCCAATCGTTGGGAGCAAACCCCAAACGAAATTCTTGAATCGTAGAATCCACAACTCCCCTGTTTTTTAAATATTCTAAAGCGAGTTTTCCTATATTTGAGTGGAATTGTTTTTCAAAAAACTTGGTCGCTGTTTCGCAAACTTCATATAATCTTGCCTTATCGTCCTTGATGGCGGGATTAAAAGAATCAAGCTCTATTCCGGCTTTGGCGGCAAGAACCCTTAAGGCCTCGGGGAATTCTACGCCTTCTATGTCTTGTATGAAACTGAAGATATCGCCCCCCTTAGAACACCCAAAACAATGCCACACCTGGCGTTCCGGAGAAACAACAAAGGAAGGCGTCTTCTCATTATGAAAAGGACAGCGGGCCTTGAAATTCATGCCCGCTTTTTGCAACTTCAAATACCCGGAGATAACATCAACAACATCAAGCCGATCCTTAATTTTAGAGACATTATCTTCCATTAGTATTTGATTTTATCATATTTTGACCGCTCACACAACCTCTATGCATGCACCCTCCGCCGGTTGCTTTAGTTGTAGTTTACATTTGGCAATAAAAGTTCAAACTATGATAAAAATAAAAACGAGCGTTAAGCTCGTTATGATTACTTCGTAAATTGTTTGTCCCAAGCATTATACTTTTTCGTCATCAAGCCTGGAGTTACATTTTTTACATAAACGCTTACTCGGTAGGTACCAGCCGAAATCCGGGCTACCTCATCAGCGGTCAATACTGGGATAATTTTCTGGCCAGTGGGATTTGAAACAATTATGTTTTTGGAACTCTCAAGGGTCGCCCATTTTTCAAACACCAATGGTGCCTGATCCGAATTCACAATACTTTCAATCACCAATCTTATTTTCAACACGCTTTTGGTTTTATCTCCTACAATCAGCCAATCAATATCGCCCCTGCGAACTGTCAATGTAAATTCTTTACCAAGCTGAAACTCGCCGGGAATAAATGAGTTGCAACTCTCACAGGAAGCAAGAATGTAGTCAGTCCCGTCAACACCAGTAAGTTTAGGCGCCTCGCCCGCTATGCGCGCTTTTGATTGTTTAGCGATCTCTGATGCCGGCCTGGGTGCTTCAAGCGCCTTTCCTTGGGTGATTGACCCGTCTTGGGAGAAGTTGAATAGTGCCCAGGCAAAGATATATCCTTCCAGAACTCCACCTTTGCCTCTTGCGCGATAAATTTCCTCGTAAACACGATTAAGGTCATCAGGGCATCCTTGCATGCCGATACCGTTCATGTAGCTATATGTCCGCATAGTGGCAACTTGATAGATTGCTCCACACGGATCCATCTTATAGGAATCCTGGGAGAACAGAACATACGACCCCAAACTTCCCTTCTGGTAGAATAGGAAAGCATAGAGGATGTTGCCATTTTCAGGATTGATATAGACCCAGAGCATTAAATTAACAAAAAAATGACCGCCCTCAAGTACATCCATCGCATCCGGCTCTCCATGAAGCAGATAGACCTGGGCCATATCACCACGGAATCCCCCATTTGAGCGAAACAATAGACCGGCCAAGCCAACTCCGCTAAAAAAACGTTCGTCGATAATATCGTCAATCCGATTATCAATCTTTTCCTTATATTCATTCTCGGGTGTCGAGGGATCAGTATCCCGCTTGGTCCAGAACATATCAATAAACATTTGCCGATCTTCGTCCGTCAGAAGTTTTTTGAATTCTTTTTGTTCCTTGCCGGTAATGAAATGCTCATACCTGTTCAGAAATTGGGAGGGAATATCATCAGGAACATTGCTGTACTGGTTAACAAACACTATCGGCTTTTTATTGCCACTGGAAGCACAGCCGAATATAAACAGCAGTAAAACAATGTAGAAAAGAATAAACATCCTACTTCTTTTCATTGGTTACCTCCTTGACCAGTGCCGTGACATCATCTTGGTCAATCCGAACGATGTGAACTCCACCAACTAAAGTAAACCGAATTCCGACAATAATTCGCTTCTTGGGATCATCGTTAGACGATTCGGAAAACGGTGAGGTGAGCAAATTATAGTCAGAGCTGGATGTCCAATTACCATTCTGCCCCAAAAGCCATGACAGGAAAACCCCGTTTCTGATGTCTTGTCCGGTTCGTGAATCACGAACTGTCCGCCATTGAACATAAGCAAAGGCATCGGTTGCTTGCTGAACTCGGCGGAGAGCTTCCGCCTCCTCTTGGCTATGATATTTTAAATTAGATAAATTCGTATCGCGACTGTCGGCTTCTGAAGTATCTCTTTCTTGGGCTCGTTCAGAAATAATGACCACCTGGCGATAATACACGCAAACAAACTCGTTTAGATTGTTCGAATTTTGATAAACAACTTTCCGGCCGACAAACGCTGTCTTATAGTCATCAATCTGAAACTTCAATTGTTCGGACAGAACCGAAGTGAAACCCTTCATATCAGGAGGACCAGCTCCCGAATCGCTAACAACTTGCAAAGCAAGCAAGATCACCGATAACAGAAGCATATAAACTCCTCTTTTCAAAGAGCAAATATCTGTCTAAAACTATATACTTATTGAAAAAAAGCGCAATGGATTAAAAGGGCCCCCATTTGGGGGCGTTGCGATTAGAAGTTGAAACCTATCCGGAAGTTGAAAGTCCACCTGTCCGGAGCAAACTTAGTCTTTGCCCATTCAAAGTTCATGGGCAAAAATATGTAGGCCTGCAAGCCAAAGCCATATGCCCACTCCTTGCGAGTTGGGAATAAGTCATTACTAAATTTGGCTATCGCATAATCGCCAAAGAGCGTTCCGCGTACTCTGAATGGAATAGCGCCCAATATCGCCACATCGGCAACAGGAAAACGAAGTTCCGCACTCCCGTAACCGACCTGGTTACCGGCAACGCTGGAATATGGATAGTTCCGCAAAGTATCACTACCGCCCAGAAGCACAACATCGCCGTTGGGACGGGTACTGGTAAGCCCGAGAGCGTGAACTGCAAACAATGAACTTCCTAATAACCGGATATATTTGCGGGCATCAATTTGAGCCGTTAGGTATCCAGCCGAATTCTTGTTCAAGCCAGGTCCGTATTCCACTTGGGCACGCAGAGCATCGCCATGCAAAGGTCCAAATGTATTGTTGGAATAAAGAACAGTATCGTGCACGAATGCAGTGGTAAAGCCAAGATTGGTCTGACCATTGGAAGCCCTGAAGAACTCGTAAAACTGACGGTCAATTTCAGGAATCCAATCTCCGTAATAGGCAACAGCTTCATCCGTGAGCGGTAAGAAGTATGTCCGCTTACGCGGACGAATTCCGAATTCAACACGATCCCACTTATTGAACGGATACTCCGTATAAAGAGTTGCGCTTGTTTCCTTTACCCAAGTACTGTTAAGGGTAAACTGATTTTGATCACCATTAGGATCCGGATAACGCGGATATTGACCCTTAAAATCGCGTAAAAGATAATACAGCGGATATTGAGCACGATTGAAGTTTGCAGCCAACCCCCAGCGTCGGGACAGGTCCTGATATGTATAGTCAATGTACTTAAAGTCGCTATACTGGGCATAAAGTCCGGTATGCGTTCGATTGGCCAAGACATCCTGAACCGCAAACTGCGAACTCGCGAACACTCCCCAGTAAGTACTCATACCGATGTTCCCGCTTGACCCGTAGAACTTCCAACGGGCTGGCGGTTTTTGAGGATTTTCCAACTGACGCGTATCAAGCTGTTCACTTACTGCTTCCTGACTACGGAATGCTAACTCCATATTCTCGTTTTTGTTCTCAATCACAGAAGCCCGAAGCGGTTCTTTCAATCGAGCATCAAACAATTCAATTTTTGAATAAATATAACTATGAAACTGAGCATCTTCCCTATTGCCAGAGTAAACGATACGGTCATTCTCACCGGAAACAAACTTTGGGGTAAAAACACCGCCATAGTTCTCTGACCACTGTTTGTTAATATGGGTTGCCAAATCAAGTGTGTACAAATTCCAAATCTCATCCTTCTCGTCAGAAGTATACACAAGAACAAAGCCATCGGAAGACCAGCTCGGTGAATTATCATTCCAGCGGCCATAAGTCAGTTGCTCTTTGGCACCCGTTGCCAAGTCCAACAAAAATAGCTTCTGAAAACCGCCATCAAATGCCACATAAACTAACTCGGTCCCGTCAGGCGACACTCGCGGGGCGCTATTGAACACACCGCCGTTGGTCAAATTTTTCAGCTCATACGTTGCAAGATTCATTGAATACACATCGCGCTGAATATTCTTGGCTGCCGAGAAATACAGGGTCTTGCCGTCAGCGCTGAAATTGGGTGAGAATGCCTGATCTAGCGGAATCTCTATTTCCTGAAGAAACTTGCCCGTATTGGCATCCAGAACGAACAAGACATGGTCTCTGTTCTTGCGGGCAAAAAATGAAATCTTGTTTACGTTGGGAATTTTTTGCAATTCCGCTAATTTTTTATACATCGGCGCGCTTTCTTTCTCAAGCACTGCAATCTTGTCACGGTCTGTCTTTATCTTGGCTTCAATCTTTGCCTTAGCATCTTTGTCTCTCGTCTTATTTCTTTCCTGATTCAAATTGTTTATATCGTTGTTCAGAACCTGGACATCATGTTTATTGTTTTCGGCATTAGCTAACGCTTCCTTAAAATTATGCAGCCAATTCGCATCCTGCCACCAGTTCAAGTCCGAACCGTTGAACGGCCAAACATTGAGTTCTTGGGCAATTATGTACTCGTAATGCTTAGGCGGCATGAATGTCGTCAGAACTTTCAGGGGCGGACCCTGAGCGGCCACCTGCTGACCAAACATCCAAAGCTTTTTACGTTTAGCTTGCGGCACATATGGCGGATCATCCCGCAACAACATACGCGCCACAGCCAAGACAATGCCGTTCTTGGGATTGAAGGTCAAAAACGCTACAAAATTCCCGTCAGGTGATACTTCGGATGATGTTAACGGATATGGGAAAGGCTGCCTGATGATTTGGCGGCCCTTGATGCTGGAAGTCTCCTGATACGGCTTGGGCCGTTCTAGGGAATCCTTTTCATACTTAGCGGCCCAATAATTACGGTGAGCCCGGTCAAACGCCTCGGCGTTATAGAATTCTCCATTCGAAATATCGGCTAGAAGTCCGGCAAAACTTTGGCCGCGCTGACTGAATGTCTTCACAATCAGGTCAGCCACCGCTTTTTCGTTATATTTAGCTTCAAGAAACATGAATACCATAGCGCCAAGCGAATAAGGATTGGCCTGGCCTTGCGAAAGCATTTCCAGCGTCGGCAATCCCATTTGGGGATTCTTAACATTTGCCGCCGCCATACGCTGTTCCATCTTGCGGATATCGTCGCGCGAGTATGGAGCATATTTGTTGGCCAAATAATCAGCAGTGGCTTCATACAACCACTGCTCTACAGAATCAGCGCCAACTGCCCGGCCGATGAAACTCCAACCGATCATGTCAAATTGGAAAATGTGCACTAATTCGTGAGTATAGATTGTACGGTTCAGAACCGGCAGAAAATCCGGCTTGACCACAAGGATCATGTCTGAATCAGGCAAAAGCCGAGAACCGCGCGGAAATGCGTAAGCGCCTACGCCTTCAGGCATAAACTCGCCACCGGCAAGGTGAAGCGCCTCAAATTGACTATGCGTGCGAGATACAACTACAATTGGCCTTCTTTTCAGCTCATGGTTTAGTTTGACACTCAAATATTCACGTGAACCTTCCAAGTGCGCCACCAGACCGGTGAAGTGCTTCTGGACATCTTCATTTTTAATCTCCAGTGAGAAGTAAAAATCAAAATGAGCCGATTGATAAAAATTCCAAGTGGTCTTTTCCCAGATAACTTGATTTTTGCCGAATTGAGCATAAGTTGTCAGCGGCACCAACAAAAACACCAGGGAGAGAAGAAGGGTGAGCTTTCTTGTCATTTCTTTTCCTAATTGACAAAGAACCGAAATCTAACGCAAAACTACAGGTTTTATAGATAAAAGTCAACCGCATCTCTCTATTCTTTTTTCTTCAATGATGCCTCCAGTAATTTCTTTAATTCACCCGTATCCACTTCTCTCTTTTCTCTGTTGTAGTTTCTCGGTTTTTCTTGAATTTTACGACCCTTGAAATCCACCGGAACGGAACTTAAGGCGCTCAAGGATGCCTCTTTGGGCCTGCCCTGAACTGGGTTGAAGGGTCTCTCCTCTCTTCGAGGTGGTCCATAAGCTGGCCTGCCGCCCTGAACCGGATTAAAAGACGGCCTTGGAAACGACCTCCTATCGTTTCTAGGATCGTCTCTCTTTTCTTCCCGGCCAAATTCATCAACAACCGGCCCGGCCCATTCCGCTATTTCTTTTTCAACAATACTCTTTGGGGTGCTATAGGCCTCACGGGAAGCAGCAATTATTGCCTGGCGGTTTGAATTTTCTAATTTAGGAAACCGGTCCAACGTTCCCGCCGAAAAACCTTTTGACGAAACTCCATTTATCATCAACTTAATATACACATCGCGCTTACCGAGATTTACAATATCGTTCATCATAAAATCTGGTTGGAACCATTTTTCCAAATATTCAGCGTCTTCAGCGCCAACCCTGAAAGCAACTATTGTTCCGACGTTTCCAAATACCGCGTCCATAACCGGCTCTTCCATTTGTTTAATATATTGATGCGCCATCACCAAACTCAAATGATATTTTCTGGCTTCCGATAAAATATTAGCGAATGACTCTGTCGCAAAGTTTTGAAACTCATCCACATACAGATAGAAGTCCCGTCTTTCTGATTCTGGAGTATCAACCCTCGACATTGCTGCTAATTGTATCTTGGTAATAAGAAGGGTTCCTAATAAAGCCGAGGCATCTTCGCCAATCTTGCCTTTTGAAACATTAACAATGAGGATTTTGCCCTTATCCATGATCTCTCTAATATTGATTTTTGATTTTGGCTGGCCGAGAATATTTCGGATAACATTATTTGAGGCAAATTGTCCGACTTTATTTTGAATAGCCGCCGTAGCTTCGGTAGCAAATTTATCCGCATATTTAGCGAATTCATCAGTCCAAAAGGCCCTAACAATTGGGTCGGTTACATTGGCGACAACTTTTTTCCGATATTCTTTGCCGGACATCAATCTGTTGATCCCAAGAAGAGTTGAGCCCGGATATTCAAGAAGAGCCAAAATCGTATTGTTTAAAATATATTCCATTCTGCCGGACCACGCCTCGGCTCCCCATATTTTTTTAAATACGCCCACAAGACCGGAAGCTACTAAATGCCGATAATCAAATCCTATTCCCTCCATAACATTAAAAGCAATAGGATATTGTAAATCGTCCGGATCAAAATAAATAACGTCTTTTATCCGCTCTTCCGGAATATAATCCAGTAAATCATCGGCCGAATCGCCGTGAGGATCGATAAAACACACACCTCTTCCGGCTTCAATGTCTTGGATGGCCATGCTTTTGAGAAATTCGGACTTGCCCATTCCGGTCGAACCAACGACATACATGTGCCTTCTGCGGTCGTCTTGTTTAATACCGAAACGGATTTTTTCGTTTCTAAAGCTTGTTTCTCCTAAAAAAACTGTCTCTGTTATTTCTGGTGAGGTCATAATTTAGTTTATGATATCGGCAATCCAACCGGCGGTTCACCTTTCTTGGCTTCAACTCTCGGCAGCAACGGAGACTTCACGCCAATATCAGGAAGATGATATATCGTTGCTAATTCTTCTATATTCAATATAAAGGCCTTCGCTGGCAATGACCTGTTTTTGTACTTGTCCAATAAAAATACTTTTTTGTTATACTCTTTTTGTTTTTTGAACGGCCATCTGCTGGCAGTTATTGTAGGCCCGTTAAGTTTAAAGCTGTTAATGGTCTGTGAAGCATATTGCTTAAAAACCCCTACTACGCCTGATATATGAGCCCTGTGAAAATTTTCTCTGGGTCCCGAATATATAAATCTTATCCCACATTCGTAACCAAGTTTGGACATTTTTCTTTCAGCCGCTTTTATGGCCTCCTGTTTGCCGGAAGTTAATTGGGTTTGTTCCGTTTTCTTGTCCTCTTTGGCAACCTCAACATGACCGGGGATTAATTTATCAATTTCAAAAACAAAATTAGACAGCATGCTTTCTCCGGTTTTGGGCTTCTTGCCCTGTAATTTATCCATCTCTGCTTGTCCCTTTTTAACCCACACTTCTCGAGCGGGCCTAATAAGTAATTGCACCCCTATGAATTCGCCCGCTTCCAAACTGGACATAACTTCCGCTAAAGATGCTAAAGGATCAATTCTTTTTACATAATCGGGGCCGCTTGATTTCTCTTCAAATTCAGGATAAGTCCTGATGGGATAATAGTCCTCCTTGCTTAAAATAATTTCCGATCCAAAAAGGTCGTTATCGCCATCTGGCAAAGACGGAGGCAATAAATTAATATAATCATCAGCAACTTCGGTAATCTCCGAATCGGGGTACTGCGCGTAGATCTGAGACTGAACTAACTTCCTAAATTGCTCCGGAGTTCTTACGTAAAAATGGGTCTCGCCTCCAATGCCGACTATTTCAAAAGATATCCAATTAACGATGTGGCCCTTAAAAAACCTGTTTCTCCATATTATTGGAGGGGGTAGCGTGCCGTGAAGGGCGGCAAATATTTGCTCTGTGGCCTTGGGACTCTTGCCGGGGTCTTGAGGAATTCTAACTTCCAGAAGAACCCATTTTATGGCTTTTATGTATTTCAACTTTGTGTAGAACTCAAAGGCAGTCACCAGGACAAGAAATAATAAAACCGGCAGATATATCCACCAATAACCGACAAAAAACCGTAATATATTTTGCAAAGAATCTAAAACAAAAGAGAATTGATCCATTATCTAACTATTATAACTCAATACGGCCAAAAACAAAAGATATAATTCACACAACCTCTATGCATGCTGCGGAGCATACTTTTCTGAAATTCTGCTGATTTCA
>JBBUJJ010000018.1:0-1018 GCA_038054895.1 Patescibacteria group bacterium
GACTTTCAGCAGTAATAGCACCTCCACACTCTCCACATCTTGCCAAACCAATGAATGGAGAATCATGTCCGTTGTATCTAGGTCTTTCAAACCTTGCAATTTGTTTTTGTGTTGCTTCAAAAAGTTGTTTTGAAATAATAGGTTTGTGTATTCCTTTATGTAACTCATTTTTATATACAAGAATCCCTAAATAAAACCTATTGGAAAGCATTTTTTTGATTGTTGTTGTATTTAATTTCTTACCAAGTCTAGTAGTTACATTTAGATTAAATAAATACTTTGAGATTGAAACAAAAGAATGCTTTCCTGTTGCAAACATTTCAAAACACTTTTTAACAATTTTGCTTTTAACAGGCTCCACAACTATATTTTTATTTACTTTGTCGTTTAAATAACCAAGTGGAGCCTGAACAGGCCAAATACCTAATCTTATTTTATGTCTCATCCCTCGTTTAACATTTTCACTTAAATTGTCTACATAATATTTGGACTGTGAAAAGGCGATATTTAATACGAACTTACCCTGTGGTGAGTTCTCAAACCAAAATGAAGGAAATTTTAGATCAACTAATTTACCAGTATCCAGGGAGTAGATTATTTTACCTCCATCTATTGAATTTCTGGCCAAACGATCGGCGTGCCATGAAACTATTCCTTGAGCTTCACCATTTTCTATTCTTTGAAGCATTTGATTAAAAAGAGGTCTTCCGATCGTTTTGGCAGTTCTACTCTCACAAATATAATCTATAATTTCCAAGTTTTGGTTTTTGGCAAATTCTTTTAATTCTGCAATTTGCTGATCAATGGAAAGTACTTGTTTGTTTTTCTCATCAGTTGACTTCCTACAATATGCTATGTATTTAATCATGTTTTTGTTATGTCGTTACAGACCCGCAGGTCTGAAAAATTTTTGCATTTTGATTTGTTTTCCTTTTTTCCGACCAACACCTGCAATTTTCATACAATTTGGGCTATTCTACGCTCTTTTCTGTATGTGGCAGTCCCCACCCTGCCACAT
>JBBUJJ010000019.1:0-1950 GCA_038054895.1 Patescibacteria group bacterium
TTGCGTAAAACCAGAATCAGCCATAGCAATACAAACAATTTTCAAAAAATTTCTTCTATTCATTTGTACCTCTTAGAACTTCAACAGCTCCATTATAAACAGCAGTTCCTTCTCTTGTTAGAATAACTTCCTTTATTCTTTGTTTTCCTGCAAGAAGCAATCTATCGTTGTTTAAACCTGATAGTTTTATGGCATAATCTATTTTTTCAAGTTGAGTTACTATACTAGATATTGCCCCTTCACTATAAGGCATACTTTCTACCTGAATTCAGCAAAGTAGGATAAGTCTATGTTCTTTGTAAAAATCCGCCGTCTATTAATATTCTTTGTAGGGTCTAATATTTAAATTGGATTATATAAGATAGATTTATATAGTGTAGGGTCTAACTATAATAATGGTTTTAATAAAAAGGCGAAAGATAAAAGGACATGTTTATCTTTATGTAGTGCGTAACTATAGAGAAAAAGATAAAGTAAAACAAAAATATATTGCTTATCTTGGCAGAGAAGATAATCTCCCAAATCTTCTTAGCGAATATGCAAAATTGAGGAATTTAACAAATAGCGAATTAGAAAACCTCTCCTACTCTGCACCATTAGAATTATTAAAACTTGCAAACGAAATAGAAATTCCAAAAGTTTTTGCAAGTCATTTTAAGAAAGAATGGGGAGTTGATGCAGGTGTTGCATCAACTTTGATGATATTAAATTATTGTTTTGAATCTAAAAGCAAAAATAAACTTTCTGATTGGTATGAACAAACATATTTGAAGCATGAATTAAAAATTCCTGCTAAAAAGATTAATAGAGACTTGCTTTATCATACATTAGATTTATTTTCTGAAGAAAAAATAGAAAAAATTCATGAAGAAATATTCAAAAAAGCCAAAGAGAAATTTAATTTATCTGAAGATATAACTACTTACGATGTTACTGCTCTTTTATTTGAAGGTGATAATTGTTCTTTGGCAAAAAGAGGATACAACGCAGAAGCAATGTATAAATTTCAAGCTAATTTAGGGCTTGCAATTACTAATGAAAAATTTCCAGTTGCTCATAAAACATTTGAAGGCAATATAAAAGATGTTACAACTTTTGATAAAATGATTGCTCTCTTGAATAAAACAATTAACTTAAAGAACACCATATTTATATTCGATAGAGGCATATTTTCTGAAGCAAATAAACAAAAGATTTTGAGCTTTGGCTCAAAATATATTTCTGGATTTAAAAAGTATCCTGAGATAAAAGGTTTGATTAAATCTACAAAAGAAACAGATTTCAAGATAGCAGATAAAAAAACATTATTTTATGAGATTATTGGAGAAGAAAGAAAAATAATCTTCTGGAATAAAGAAATGGCTGAAGAACAAAAAGTTGAAAGAGAAAAAAGATTGAAAAAGATTGAAGAAGAATTAAAGAAAATTGATTATAAAAGATATGATGAAAAGAGATTGTATGAAAAAGTTGGGCAGATTACAGGTAAAAAAAGAAAATGCTTTGAAATTGATTATAAAACCTTTTCAATTAAAAGAAATGAAGTAACAATAAAAGAAATGGAAAGGTTAGACGGCAAGTCTGTACTTGTTACCAATACAGATTTAGAAGCTAAGGATATTTTGAAAAAATATCGGGATAAAAATATTGTCGAGATGTCATTTAAGGATTTGAAAATGTTTGTTGATGTACGTCCAATTAGACATTGGAAAGAAAAAAGAGTTCTAGCGCATATATTTTTGGCTGTTTTAGCTTTTGGATTAAGAAGTTTATTAGAATTAAAATTAAGAAGAGCAGGATTAGAAATAACTGCTCAAGAATCTATTGAGCAGTTGAGCAGAATAAGAGTATTATGTGCAAAAGGAAAGATCTTACGAACAACTGGAGAAACAGAAACTACTAAAGAAATTCAGCAGGTTCTATCAAAAAAAGGTTAGTTTGCTGAATTCAGGT
>JBBUJJ010000020.1:0-4183 GCA_038054895.1 Patescibacteria group bacterium
CTCTCGGCTACCCGCCTGCGAACGTTCTTCTTTGGGATAAGGCGTCTCCCTCCGCTGGTTGCTTATACGATAGCTGACAGTTGGCAATAGAGGTTCAAACTCTGCTGAAAATAATACCAGGCTTGCAAGAATTAATAATGTGTGGTATAATTAACCCACCTTGATTCTAAGGGCAAACGGGAGGCAAGAGATGTACAATGTAGTATTCAGAAACATCAGTGGAAGCACTTCGGATGGTGCCATCACGTGGACTTCGTTCAAGAGCAAGGCAGTCTTCGACGAATGGAACGACCGGAAGATGAAGATCTGGTACCAGGTTGTCGAAGAAGGCGTTTCCCAGGAGCAAGCAGTAGAACTGTGCTCCACTCCCGAGGCGACCAGAGCAGTTGTGGTCTCGAAGATGAGAGAAGTCGTCGAACTGCTTCGCCGAATCTAATGGCATAACGCCAGCAAGGAGTTCAGCTCCAGCTGGCTCTTTGTTTTTTTAAGTAAGTAATCCACCACCTTATTTCAGGAAAGTTTGAATCTTTATTGCCAATCGTCCCCTGAAACCTAAACAACCGGCGGAGGGTGTGCCCCTTTTATAAAATTAGCAATATTTTAGAAAAGGGGCACCCCGCAGTCATGCATGGAGGTTGTGTCAACTGTTGAAATAAAGTGATGGGCGGAGTGGTTTGCCGTCATACGACGACTGCTCCGCTACGCGGGTTGCAAATAGATTTTTAATATGCTATTATGTCTTAGCGTTTGAATAACATGCTTACTCCGAAAGAAAAACTAAAAGTCATTGAAAAGGTTCAAATCCACGATAAAGATACAGGTTCTGCCGAGGCGCAGATTGCTTTGTTTTCCGAAGAAATAGAACAGTTGGCCAAGCATTTAAAAAAGCACGGGAAAGACAATTCATCCCGCCTCGGACTCCTGAAAATGGTTTCAAAAAGAAAGCGTCTTTTGGACTACCTAAAAAGAGAAGCCCCCAAAAGACACGCTTCGGTAATAAAAAAATTGGGCCTCAATAAATAGCATGCACAAGATAACTGTCCCTCAAAGAAAGAATCACAGAATAGGTGTTTTTGTCGACGTCTCAAATATGTACCATTCGGCAAAAAACCTCTACAAATCACGGGTTAATTTCCGGGAACTTTTAAAGTTGGCAACGGCAAATAGACAATTAGTTAGGGCCATTGCTTATGTCATTAAATCAGACACAAAGGAGGAAAAGGCGTTTTTTGGTGCTTTGGAAAAAGCCGGTTATGAATTAAAATCTAAAGACCTGCAGATATTTCCTGGCGGTATGAAAAAGGGCGATTGGGATGTGGCCATCGCGATTGATGCCATTACACTTTCTAAATTGGTTGATGTTGTAGTGCTCGTTTCAGGGGATGGCGATTATGAGCCGTTGGTGGATTATCTTAAGTTCAACGGTACGATTGTTGAAGTAGCCGGATTTAAAAGAAGCACCAGTTCAAAATTAATAGAAGTCGCAAACAACTTTACAGATTTGGAGGAAGTAAAAGACAAAATTCTTCTGAAGTAAAAATCTAACTCGCTCCGCCCCATCACTTTTCTGCCACGGTTCCTCGTCTCGGGAACCGACTCGGTGTGATTGGGATTGTTATCTTCCAAAACAACAGGTACCCTCTCTTGCCTCCTCGCTTGAAGCTCGGCGTTCGACCTATTGTTTTGGATAAAATCACCATCAACCTCATCTGTTCCCTCGCCTCGTCAAAGTGACATAAAAGCGATGGGGCTGGGCTTAAGTATCACAAAAATCGGCCCAAAAGGCCGATTCTTTGGTTGACAATATCACCGAAAGGTAGTATTTTGTTTATAGTTCATTCTTTGAGGAGGCTACAATGGATTGGTTCATCAGATTTTGGCCATTCTTCTGGGCGCCATGTGCTCTTTTCACGTTGCTATTTGCTGGTGGCTGGCTTTCCGATAATTCATCCTATCCATGGAAACATTGGAGAAGAGATCAATCTATATCTGCTTTTATTTTTGGTCCAGCCATTGGCTCAATACTCGCTGCGATTATGATGCTTGTAGCGCTGATATCCTTGCCATTCAATTTTGAGAAATGGTGGTTGGCAATAAGTTTGCTCGTAATCGGCCTATGGTCGTTAACAGTAGCTGTAGAACATTTTGTAGCAGAAGATTCTCTGGATGAAAAAACGAGGAAACAACTCTTAAGGAAGGAGTATGATGTAAAACATCCCATTTCGACCGACTATTAGTCGGTTTTTTATTGTGGTATTTTTGTATAAACCGTGATATACTCAACGCAAGTTAATTAACAACCAACGAAAAAGTAAAAAACTAACTATAAGGGGCTATATAATTTGGCCAAATGTCTTAAGTAGTATTTGAGATATTCGGCCAGTTTGTTTCCCTGCCTGCCGACAGGCAGGTCACTCTTTTGTTGGTATTTGGTCATGGAGATTAAAACATATAAGGACGAATTCGCCGGAAAACCATTAATGGTTGAATTTGGTCGTCTTGGCGGGCAAGCCAATGGTTCTTGTCGTATTCAGTATGGTGAGACAACGGTGCTTATCAATGCCACCATGTCGGCTCACCAAAAGCAGGTGGATTACATGCCACTTTCGGTTGATTACGAAGAAAAGTATTATGCCGCTGGTAAAATTAAAGGCTCAAAATGGATAAAGCGCGAAACCCGCCCTTCGGATGAAGCTATTCTGTCAGGCCGTGTCATCGACCGCGCAATCCGGCCCCGCTTTAATCACAACATTAGAAATGAAATCCAAGTCGTTGCAACAGTTCTTTCTTTTGATGGTGTTAACGACCCTGACATGCCGGCTCTCTTTGGCGCCTCACTCGCCCTTATGGCTTCCGATATTCCTTTTGACGGGCCGATTGCCGGAGTCAGAGTCGGCAGGATTGGAGGCAAGCTTATTTTCAACCCAACCTACAAAGAAAGAACCGAAAGCGATTTTGATATTGTAGTAGCCGGAACTGCCAATAAGATAAACATGATAGAAGCCGGCGCCAAAATTGTTGCCGAAAAAGAAGTAGCCGAGGCCATAGCCGCCGGGTTTAAAGAATTCCAGGATTTAATTAAACTGCAAAACAAAATTGCCAAAGAACTTGCTCCAAAGAAAAAAGAATTATCGATATTTACTCATGACGATACACTTATCAAGGTGGTGCGGGATTTTGTTGATCTTAAATTAGAAAAAGTTCTTTACACACCGCACAAACATGAGTACGTGGAAGGTCTTCACAGAATCACTGACGAGATGCAGGAGTTTCTTAAAACACAATATGAAGGCAGTCCTGATTTGAGTAAAAAACTTGCGGAAGCCGGTGTGATTTTTGAAGAAGAAATTGACCGGATTGTTCATAAAAACATTCTTGAGTCCGAAAAAAGACCCGACGGAAGAAAGACCGATGAGTTGAGGGTGTTGAAAGCCGAGGTTGGTATTCTCCCCCATTCACACGGAACGGGACTTTTTAACCGGGGCACAACCCAAGCCCTTTCCGTCCTGACCTTGGCCGCTCCCGGCCTTGAACAATGGATAGAAACGATGGAAATAGACCTTACTAAAAAACGTTTCATGCATCATTATGTTTTCCCTCCTTTCAGTGTCGGAGAAGTTGGCCGTATGGGCGGGGGCGGGCGGCGTGAAATTGGTCATGGAGCTTTGGCTGAAAGGTCTCTTGAACCGATTATTCCCTCTAAGGATAAGTTCCCTTACACTATCCGCGTCGTTTCGGAAATTCTCTCTTCAAACGGTTCTTCGTCCATGGCTTCGGTGTGCGGTTCTTCGTTGGCTTTGATGGATGGAGGCGTTCCCATCAAATCCCCCGCCGCCGGTATTGCTATGGGTTTGATGTTGGACGAAAAGGGAAATAAATATAAAATTCTAACCGACATTCAAGGTCCCGAAGACCACCACGGCGATATGGACTTAAAAGTTGCCGGAACCAAAGATGGCATTACAGGAATGCAGATGGATGTAAAAGTTGAGGGTATTACCGTTGAGATAGTTGAGAAAACTCTTACACAAGCTAAGAAAGCCCGCTTGGAAATATTGTCGGCGATGGAAAAGGCAATCAGCACTCATCGGCCGGAATTATCTCCTCATGCTCCGCGAGTGGAAACAGTTAAAATTAATCCGGCCAAAATCGGAGCCCTTATCGGTCCGGGCGGAAAAATAAT
>JBBUJJ010000021.1:0-14333 GCA_038054895.1 Patescibacteria group bacterium
GTTCGGTTTTTTGGAAGAGGAAGAGGCCGACCTGGTTTCTTATTTGGTCTTTAAGAAATGGAAGATTCGGCTGTTGGTGGGCGCCCTTGCCTTCAACGATGAATTTAATCCGTTTCCGGACTTGAGACAAAAGTTCCTTGTTTTCTTTCAGGTAAATAAATCCGCGGGAAATAATATCCGGACTACCTCTTACGGTGCCTGTTTTGGAATGTATCAGAACGACAATTACGAACATTCCGTCTTCGGACAGAACCTGACGATCTCGAAGAACGACATTGCCAATATCGCCGATACCAAGGCCATCAACGAAAACATAGTCGGACGGTGCCCGCATTTTATCAAACCACCATTTTTCTTTTTCAAAATTAACCACCGTCCCGTTGTCGGCGATTATAACATTTGTTTCGGGGATGCCTTCTCCTTGAGCCATTATGCCG
This sequence comes from Patescibacteria group bacterium, assembly GCA_038054895.1. GTDB lineage: Bacteria > Patescibacteriota > Minisyncoccia > 2-02-FULL-40-12 > GWA2-44-9 > 2-01-FULL-41-26. The sequence continues at coordinate 438 of JBBUJJ010000021.1, forward strand.
TGATTAACCATCATGGAGTATTGACCGTGGATAGGGAACATGAACTTAGGTTTTATTAGGCGAATCATTTCTCTTAAATCCTCTTTGTTTCCGTGTCCACCAGTATGAACATCCAACATTTGGTAATTGAAAACTTTTGCCCCATTTCGGTATAATTGATCTTTCAAAAATTGGACGTTGACTTCGTTTCCTGGAATTACCGAGGACGAGAAAATGTAAGTATCATTCTTGCTTGTTCTTAAGTGGCGATGCTCTCCGTTGGCGATTCTCATCAGAACGGCATTTCCTTCTCCTTGAGCTCCGGTGACACAAGCGACAACTTTATCCTTGGGATAACTATTTACTTCTTCCATGCCAATTTGGGTGCCCTTCTTGATTTTTAGGTAGCCGAGTTTTTTACATATCTCAACATTTGTTTTCATGGAATATCCGTCGAAGACGACTTTTTTACCGAATTTTTCGGATATAGTTATAATTTGCTGGATTCGATTTATAAGCGAAGCGAAGGTTCCAAGAATTATCATGCCGGTTGCTTCCGTGAATAGTTTTTCAAGGTTAGCGGTGACCTGTTGTTCGGATAGTGAGTGTCCTTCTTTTTCGGCTCCAGTGGAATCGGACATAAGGACCAGAACTCCTTCTTCGGCAAGTTTTTTCATCTCATCAATATCGGCCGGTAAATCATTTACCGGAGTATTATCAAACTTAAAATCAGAAGTGTGGACGACGTTACCTATGGGGGTCTTGATAACTATTTCAAGGTCATCCGGAATAGAGTGGTTAATACGAAGAACTTTTACGGTTAATTTATCGCTGATTTTTACTTCATCTCCGGCTTTTATTTCATTTATTTCCAATGGTTTTTGGAATTTAAAATCATCCTGTCTTTTGATAAGGATTGCTTTAGTCAACGGGGCGGCATATATATCAGGGTCGCCGATTCTATCCCTAATGAATGGTAAGGCCCCGATATGATCCATGTGGCCGTGAGTAAAGAACATGGCTTTAACCATATGTTTTTTGTCGTCAAGATAACCAGCATTGGGGATTATGAAGTCAATTCCGGGCATGTCTTCTCTTGGAAATCTAACCCCGGCATCTATCAATATTATTTCATTGTCATATTGAATTGCTGACATATTGCGCCCGACTTCGCCGAGTCCGCCGAAATGGATAATTTTAAGACCGCCGACCTTGTTTTCGGTTGGTTTGTGGGGAACGTCTTTGTCGTTTTTGAAAACCCTTATCTGTCGGACGACTGGTTTTAACCAGCGTCGTTTTGCTGAAGGTTGTCTTGTTTTTGGACTCATCATCTTATTTACCACTAATTACTAATATTTTACGAATATACCAATATAATTTTTTTATTTATATATTAGTATACGATTCGTAATTGGTAGGTTAGAGTTTTACTATGTGCCCAGGGGGAGATTTGAACTCCCACGCCCTTGCGGGCACACGGCTCTGAACCGTGAATGTCTGCCAGTTTCATCACCTGGGCATTGTAAGAAAATCTTAGTTCTTGAGGCCAACAGAAGAGGAATTAATGTTATTGTCAGTATACACTGAATTTACAGACAATGCAAGCCCGATAGATTTTCCACTTATTTAAAGCTTCTTTTGGTGTCTATGTACCACTTTTCTACGTTGGAAAACCTATCCGAAGGCATGGAGATTATTTTACTGTTGAAACCTTTGATATTGTTGGTCTGGGCGTAGATATATAAAGGGTTATATAGGAATACAACCGGGACATCTTCGACGATTAGTTTCTGGAAATCTTCGTATTGTTTCATTCGTTCCAGGGGATTTAGTGTCTGTCGGGCTTTTTCTAATAGGCCATCAACTGATTTATTGTCGTAAAGAGCTAAATTCAATCCTGGGTCGCGCTTCTGAGAAGAGTGCCATAAGCTAAACGGATCTGGGTCTATATTCAAAATTTCTCCGAAAAGAAGCATTTGATAATTACGTTCTTTTATTGCCTGCTGGAGATCCTGTGTTGGCAATACCTCTATAACTAATTCTATTCCTATCTTAGCCCACTGTTCTTTTAAGAGATTAGCAACGTTAGTTAGTTCTGACCAGGTTGGAGTGGTTAGCCGGAGAGTCAATCTTTCTGTAGTGGGCCCATCTTTGGTTGATTTGGCTTTTGCTGTCTTGTTTAAAACCCCCTTATCATCAGGGTTGCCCCAGCCGGAATCGGCGAGAAGTTTTTTGGCTTTTTCCTGGTCGTAGTCATATTTTTTAAAATCACCCGCAATGTCTAAAACTTCTCCTATCATCGGCGAGTTTACTTCCAGGCCCTTACCATCGAGTATTTTATTTATCAGGTCTTTTTTATTGGTGCCGTAGCTTAAAGCGAACCGGATGTTTTTATCGGATAGTATTTTAGACTCATTTTGATTGAAGAATACTCCGAAATATCTCGGAAGCTTGAGCTCTTCTATGTTAAGTCGTTTCTTGAATTTAACCTTTTTGACGTTATTGGCCGAAACAAAAGCCATGCTCTTAATGCTGTTCTTGTTGTATTCATCTACCATTTCGTTTTCAGAATCATAGAATTTGAGTTCTATGTTGTCTATATATGGCCGGCCATCATAGAAGTTATTATTTGATTCCAGTTCATAAGACTTTATCCTGCCCGTGCTGTCTTTCTTAAGTTTTTTAAATTTGTATGGGCCGGAGCTGATGGGTTTTAAATTAAAATCAGAAAGTGCGAAATTCACGGGCTTAACATCTTGCCAGATATGTCGCGGGAGAATATTGAGAGTTAAGTTGTTGAGGAATTGGGCGTACTTGTTTTTTAATTTAAGTATAATTGTGTATCTGTCTACGGCTTCAATGTCCACGCCTTGCCAATTTATCCTTTGCAAACTTCCATAATCAGGATTTTGCGCTGTTTGAATGGTAAATGCGACATCATCGGTAGTTACGGGAGCACCATCCTGCCACTTTGCGTTTTCTTTAAGGTATATGGTGTAATTTAGGCCATCATCGGATATCTCGTAGGATCTGGCGAGGTCTGGGACGAGTTTTCCTTCTTCGTTGTATTTCATCAGGCCGGAATAGACTAAGCTGACTAAGTCGCGGTCAACGTCGTTGTTCTGGGAAAGGAGAGGATTTACATAATGCGGTTCGCCGACAATTCCCTCGCTAAAAGATCCGCCGTAATCAGGCACGGCTTTGGTGTAATGATAAAAAACGGTGAATGGCAGGGACATTAAAGAACCCGTAATAATAAACAAAAAAGTTATAATCAAATACCTTTCTTTTTTTGAAAGAATCTTGGGAAGTAACCTTATTTTAGCAATGCCGATATTTTTTAAGACAGTTTCTTTGATACCTTCTTTTTTCGATCTTTCTTTGTCATCCGATTTCAAACCGAAGAAATCGTCTAATTGGCTGTCATCCTTAAACATGGTGATTTTTTATGCGAAGAATATTCTGGCGACAGATACGGCTAGAAATAGAACAGCCAAGACAATTGTAGCCCAAAAAATTATTTTCTCCGCGCCACGCTTCGTGCTGTATTCTAAAGACCCACCTCCAAAGGTTGAGGACAGGCCCGTTCCTCGCTGTTGAAGCAAAATAGCCGCAATAAGCAGTAGGGATAAACCGATCTGGGCATAAGTTAATATTTGCGTGGTATTCATTGTGTTTTTTGTTTTAGGGCTTTTGCGCCTGTTGATACGAAAAGATTTACTATAGTAATTATAACGACTGCGTATAAAAGTGCCATTGTATCTTTAATAGACACGAAGTCAAATATATAGTCAACTGTCCATAAAAGCAATCCGTTGATAACCAAAGTGAAAAGTCCGAGGGTTAGGATTATTATCGGCATGGATATCAATTTAAGGACTGGTTTGACCACAAGGTTCAGTAGTCCCAGAAACGCTCCGGCCAATAGATATTCTTTCCAGCTACCGTTTACGACAAAGCCGGGAACAAAGTAATAAGCCGCATAAAGGGCTAATGAATTACCGAATATTCTGATTATAAAACCTATCATATTGTACTTATAACGATAGCATGGAATAATGGATAACTCAATAGCGCAGGCCTGATTATTTCTCGGACACAGCATAAATTCCTGCTGGAATTTTGCCTCGTACTCGCTCCGTCGAGCTCCGTAAGTTCCTCCAAACAACCAGGCCTGCGCTATTGATGAATTGGAAATGTTTGTCCCCTCCGCCGGTTGCTTGGACAATAAGTTGTAATCGGCAAATGAAGGTCAAACTATTTACATACTTAATATAATCTGGTTTATTGAGAAAAGATTGCAGGCAAACTAATGGCCTGCTTTTATTTTTTACAGCGTAGCCCGGTATCTTATTGAAGTCTTTGGAGCAATCGGAACGGGCTGAAATAAGATGCTGGGGCGGAGCGTAGTAATTACTTAAACAATTTTCTGTGCAGTTTTCTGTAATATCCGATTGCAAATCGGTGGGCTTCGGAGTCAATGGCCAGAAGGAGGTTTCTGTCGGCAGGGGAGAGTTTGGTTAATGGAAGCGGGGTTTTTCTACCTGGGATTATGAGCTGATGGCCAAGGTGGTGCTTGTTTTTGGAAATACCGATTATCGGGATAGAGATTTTGAGGGCGGCGAGTGTCGCGCGAGCCGCATTAACTTGACCTTTTCCGCCGTCCACAAGTATCAAGTCCGGGAAAGGCCACCCTTCGTGTTTAAAGCGCCGTTCGAGGACTTCTTTAAGCATCGCCGTGTCATTTGGCGATTGTTTGGTATAAATCTTAAATTTTCTATAAAAATTCTTGTCCGGTTGGCCACGAATAAATGTAACCATAGAACCGGTGGCGTGAGCTCCTTGGATATTAGAAACATCATAACCTTCAATGCGGATAGGCATTTTAGGCAACCCTAAAATTTTTATTAAATTAGTTCCCGCTTTCCCGTTCTTGTCTTCATACCCATATATTGATATATGGGTATGGCTGGATTTTTGGATGATTTTTGCGTTTTCAAAGACCCTTTTTAATCCCTTTAGCTTTTCTCTTAATTCAATAGCTTTTTCAAGGTCACTCTTTTTTGCCGACCGAGCCATTTCTTTTTCAAGATTTTTAATTACGGAATTCTTTTTTCCGGTCAAGATACTCCTAATTGCTGCCACATTTTTACTATAAATTGTTGGATTAAACGACCCTGTGGATAACCGACTTGCGAAGTCGGTTATCCACTTTTGTTGTTTAAGGCAGCAAAATCCGGGGCATTTGCCGATGTGGTAGTTCAAACAAAAATTGTTATGCGGTTTTTTGCAGGTGCAGTAGGGGAAGATTCGTCTTAGGAAATGCAGGGTTGATTTTAGGGTGTTGCCGTCGGTGAAAGGACCGACAAAATTAAAAATTGTGGGCTGATGCGTAATGATTAATTTCGGAAAATAATCATTACTAAAGCCCACGTAGAAGTACTGCTTATCGTCCCGCATCATGATGTTGAACCGGGGGCGGAACTTTTTTATCAATTGCGATTCTATAATAAGGGCCTCAATATCGGATTTGGTTTGGATGTGTCTTAATTTTTTTGCGGTTGTAACCATTTTTTGCAGACGGACATCGTTTATTTTTAAATAATGACCGGCCCGGTTTTTCAAATCCAAGGCCTTCCCTATGTAAAGAGGATTGTTCCGGAAATCTTTAAATAAATATATCCCCGGCCGGCGGGGAAGTTTTTTAACCGTCTTTTTAAGCTGAGCAGTTGTCATAACAATTTACTAAAATTTATGGCTAATATTATACCATGAAAATTTTGGGTTGACTATATGAAGCGAATAAGTTAAATTTGCGGTAAATATCGGGCACTTTTACAAAAAGGAGTTTGTTGTGAAGAAAAGATTCTCGCTGGTGTTTCTGATTTTGCTGTGTTGTGTTTTTATTTTCTCATGCCGGCCGGGCAAGGATAATACTAATATTGAAAATAAAACCAGAACCTATCCGTGTCCGCAGGGCCTTAAAACAGATGTTGCCTGGATAGTTCTTGAATGGAACGGCAAGCCAAGATACGGCGGTTACGGCTCCGGCTTTCTTAATGACAAAGAAAAGGGCATATTCTCTACCAACAAACATGTCAGCGATATGTTTAATGCTCTAGGCGAGGGAAGCCATAAGATATTTTTTAATTGTGAGGTGTATAACGCCAAAATAGTTCGAATAGACCCGCTTGCCGATGCTGCATCGATACAGATAACCGACCCGTTCAATTCCTCAAATTTCCCCGATTCTGCGCCGATTGCTAAAGAAAAAATCAAAGTCGGCGACAAGGTTTTAATTGAAGGTTTTCACCCCCATCCTTATGCCATAAGAGAGTCAAATCGTGTTGAAAGCGGCTATAACGAATTACTTGTGCCGATCTACAAAGAATATTACCGGATGAAAGTTTATTACGGCGGAAGGCGGATTTCTGATCTGGACAATGAGATGGAGGTTGTTTTTGAAAAAATAGAAGGCAGAGTCATCGCCTTGAACCTAACGTGGGAAGATATAATGAAAAAAAAGGGCAAAGATGCGGCCGCAGATGGTTTTATTGAATCATTGGGAAATAAAATAAATCTTTTTCATGAGATCCGGATATTTAAAGACCACAAATTTCCTTTTGGAGGATTAAGTGGAGGTCCGGTGCGCAACTCTATGGGCGAAATCGTCGGCATAACAACACGGCAAGATGTAGATAGATATGAATATGATGAAGAAGAATTTAAAAGCAAAGGTTTTGCAGAGGCAAAAAATCTGTGGGATACTGTGTATATTACTCCCATAGAATCGGTTGCGGATTTGAGGCAGTATCTGGATAAAAAGTAACCCCGCCTTGCGGGGTTTTTAAGTGACAGGATGTTGACACTGGCCGGTATTTTCTTTATTCTTTTTAGCAAAGCACATTTAAAATAAGAGGCAATATGTCGCTCAAAGATCCATACGAAGGGCGAAGACTGCTCAGAGAAGTAGAAAAACAGCCCAACAAAGTTGTGTTTGGGGTCAAACAGGCAATTTTTAATTGCGTGCTAGCTTTAGCCACTCCGGTGGCACGCGATGGCGACTTTGGCAAAGAGTATGCCCAAGCCCACACGTATTTACTTGATTTGCCGGGCCGCGGCAAGACCGCTGTTCTTAAATATCTTTCCGCCGCCATAAAGGCGAAACTTGGCCGCATTGACGGCCGGGCTGATACCTTACCATCCGATCTGACCGGTTATGAGCATGTTGACAGGGTTACCGGCGTCCGGACTCTTTTGAGGGGGCCGTTGCACAGTAATATATTTTTCTTTGACGAGATTAACAGAACTCCTCCCAAAGGCCAGTCGCCAATGCTTGGCGCCATGGAGGGCGGATATGTAATTATGAATGTTACCAATCTGAAGACGGGAGAGTTAGAAGCCAAGCGTTTCCCCCTCTATCCGATATCGGATGATCCCGACGAAAAAAGAACATTCTTTATTTGTCTTGCCACAGCTAACCCTATTGAATTTGAGGGCACGTATCCGCTCTCGGAAGCGCAGAAAGAGCGGTTTACTTATGGAATCAGAATGGGACTTCCGGACAGAGAAAGCGAGATGAAAATACGGCCTTGGAATGTCGCGGGTAAAAAGGTTGAGGTAGTTATGGGCACGGATACTCTTTTGGATATACAAGATATGGTAAAAGAAATCCGATTGTCTAAACTCGCCAATGAATATGTCATGCGTCTTATTGAAAATTCACGGCCTTATTCCCAGGACTTGGAAGAATGGGGCAAAGTAATGTCTCGAAAGGCGACATCGGGATTGGTTGATTTTGTAAATAGATATGTAATATCCGGTTGTTCTCCGAGAAGGAACTACCACATGGTGGCAGCGGCTCAAGCATTTGCTTTTATGTGCGGTGAAAATGAAATTGCCACGGTTGATGACGTCAGGGCGATTGCGCCCACTACCATGGAACATGTTATTTTGCTTCAACCGAGAGCGGAAGGCGAATCCGTAACGGCCCGAAAAGTGGTTCAAAAAATAATTGACGAAACTCTTCTGTCATGAAGAGTTTTACTTTCAATGACATTTTGTCGGCCCTTACCCACATAAGAGGCGGAATTCCGGCAGCAAGATTGTCAACCCGCGTACGCCTTGCCGAACATAGAAGCGTTTTTTTTGGGCCCAGCTATGATTTTTATGATGTTCAGGAATACGATTCCGAGCGTGACCTTCCCAATCAAATAATCCCATCCTTAGTCGGACCCGACGAAGAGATTTATGCCCGGAAATGCGTTGAATATCATGAAGTCAAAAATATTATTCTGGCAGATCTAAGTTCTTCCATTGATGCCGGACTTGATTTTATCAAGAGGCGGTTGCTTCTTGAAACAATCGGCTATATCGGCCTGACGGGAGCTCGTTATCAGGACCTCATAGGGTTAGCTGGATTTACCGACAGGATTGTTTTTAACCTGCCGGCGCGATGCGGCCAGAATAATTTTTACCATCTTTTAAAGACGGTATATGACCTTTTGGCCGAACGAGGCCTCGATGATAAAAAAACGCCCAAACATAAAACCGATTTCTTTGCGGCTTTTGACTTTGTCAGACGCTCCCTGAATAGACGCTGTTTTATTCCGATGATATCCGATTTTATCGGCCTTGAGAAAGTTGTCTCCTCGTCTCTTTTAAGAACTGTTGCGTCCAAACATGAAATGATATTCGTATTTTTAGATGATCCGCAGGAACTTGTTTCGGCAGGAGGCATTGGTTATATAAGAACGGGAGACATTGAGGGGGGTAGGCAGCGTATTGTCTCCAGGTCCAAATTGGCCGGCGAGGAAAAAGAAATACGGGCCCAAAGAAGAGAGTTGCGAAAAGAATTGAGAGGGTTGGGAATCCAGTCGGTTGTTTTGGAATATGGCAAGCATTTTAACAGATTATTCAGATTTTTTGAGAGAAGACGTAAAACACGGACAGGCCGCCGCTAAAGGCGGCTTTTTGATGGACGACGGACGGATTGACATTTGTTTTTTTATTCTTTAATCTATTGCCATAAGTTCCTTTCCAATTAAGAGAGGTGAAATGAGATATAAAGCCATTTCCTTGGCAATTGCTGTTTTGTTAATTGCGACTCCAATTTATGCCCAGCCAAAATCCTATATTGTTGTTGAAACACCCGGAACGACTGATCCGACTACAATTATTACAGGACAACCTTTCACGCAGACCTATGTGGTCAGGTTTATTGACCTTGCCGATTCTAGCGAGAAAATTATAGTTCAGGAAGAATTCCTGAAGGGCCTAAAAGTGTTAGGCGATTTTGAAGTTCTGGATTTTTACATTGACAAGCAAACAAAGCAGAGAGAATTTTTGGAGCACATCTGGTATTTGCGTTACACTCTTAATATTGTAAACCCGGAGAAAAGGGCCTATATAATTCCTTCGATTAAGGTGCCGTGGAAACATAAAAAGGCCGGGCAAGAAGAGAATGACCCATCTATTTTGACGAATTACGACTTTAAGACGGAAGAAGTCCACATCAACTATGTTACTACGATTCCCGAGCGAGATCCTTATTTGGAAATTAGGGACGAGATCAATTTTGGCAATTTTGAAAAACAGGCCTGGATTTGGTGGGTTGTCGCATGGTTTTTAAGAGTTGCTCCCTTAGCGTTTTTGCTAACTACTCTTGTTGCGTTGAGACGGTCTTCTCGCAAAGAATCCAAGATTAAGGATGCGGATACGGCCGGCGAGATTCGAGTCGGCGAGAAAATAAAAAATCCATCTCGATCAAGAGCATGGTTTAATCTTCGCACAAGTATCAGGTATCTGGGGAAGTGCCAGACCAACAGTTCCGGCCAGATAAGCGCTTGTTTGGAGGCCGAAGCGGAGGTTGTAACAGCTATCAAGGATTTCTTGAGGACTAAAATTCCGCAGTTAAGCGTGGGAAGCACACCCTTGATTATGGCAAAATATATTTACGAAAATATTAATCAATATTCAACAAAGAAAAATGCCTTGCTCCAGTTGGCTCAAAAAGCAGTTGCCTATCAAGCTGATGTTGAAAAAGGAAAAGATGGTTACTCAAGAACTCCTCTTACGGAAACCAAAGAACTCCGCCGAATTGTTGGCCAGTTAAAACCACATCGAAGAGCGGCTCTTTTTGTTCGGTATGGTCTTCTCAGAGCCAGAAACTGGCTGAAGAAAAAACTGCGGCAATTTAGGGGGAAACAATAATGATAAGACCCCCCTCTTTTAATGAGATTTGGTTCTTTATTGAGAATGGCTGGCATGACTTTATCAATACCGATTTTAATTCACTGAAATATTCGGAAATCGATCTGGCTGTAAAGGTCGGAGCTGTAATAGCGATACTTATTTTATTGAAGTTGTTATGGAACATGCTCTGCAAGATACTCGGTCGGTATAAGTATTCACGAATGGATTCCGGCCACGCTATTTCTCCCGACAGTGAGAGGGGACTTGTGGCCGGATTTTTTTTGACTCTGCCGAAGATTATTTTGCTGGTGCCCCTGACCGCGATTCTCTTTGGCGTTGCCGATCCGTTTCTTGCGTCTATCAAAGAAGAAAAAAAATACATAGAAACCAGAACAAGGGTTGATCTCCGTGATGTATCCGGCTCGATGGCTTCTCAATTTAGACAGAGCCGTAAAAGCAAGGCTGAAATCGCCATGAATGCACATCTGAAGTTTCTTGAAATGAGGCGGGGTAAAAATGATCGGACCGCTTTCTGGCTTTTCAGCGATGATCCCTATCCGGTTCAGGAGAACTTCATTGTAGACGATGAACTGTACTTTCTTAAGGCCTTTGACGCTCCTTGGGAGCTCGGGACTATGGAAATTGATTATTGGACAGAAGAACAGTGGGGACGATATTTAATTCCGAAATCCAGGATTCTTCAAGTGGCCGGACAAGGCGGAACCGAGCTGTCCCCAATACTGAAAGCGGTCATTCAGTTGTTTGATGATGATGAGAAAAAACAAAAAAAGTCGTCCTACTACGGGAGTAAGGGGCGGTCAATATTAATTGTGACCGATGCGGCAATAGCCGATTTTGATCAGACCAAGCCGGATTTTGAAAAACTAAGCAAAAGAAAAATAATCCCGTATATTATTTTTATTGACGAGTCAGCCGGGGAACAAAATTCGGACCAGCTGGATAACATACCGAACCTGCTAAGAGAAGTAGTGGCTCGGGGCGGCAGGTTTTTCCCCGTTTCCGACGAAAAAGCCATTGAAAACGCTTACCGTGAAATTGATAAACTGGAAATGGTAAAGGTTAAGGTAGAAAGGACGATCTTCAAAATCCCCGCATTCTATAAATTTATTTTCTTTGCAGTCATGTCCTTGATGATTATTATTCCATTCGGATTATTCACAGAATTATTATCATATCCGTAATCCTGCCTCTCGAAAGAGGACGACCCCTAAACGGGGTCTTTTGATTTAAACTCTTTTTCAAGGGCGGGATTGACCACTCCACAATTTAGTTTTATATTGATGCCAAGAACTTTGAAAATTGCAGGACAAGAGGGAAAAATGCGGAAATCTAGTTTTTGGATTGGCATTAGTTTTATTTTTGTCATTCTGTGTTTCGTCGCTTCGTTTCCTGTCTTTGGTGTGGGTAACTTTTATAGCCACCTCCACTCATTTAGTTATGATGTCAGGAACCACAACAGGGATGAGGCTCAAAAGGGTCTTGAAAACCTGAAAAGCGACTATAATGTTTTTTCATCTTGGAAATTGCAGTATTTTGCCGACCGATATCTTTTTAACAAAACATATCGCTATGAAGCCGCTGTTTCTATCTTGAATGAGAATTACGAAAAAGCGGAGAATGAGGATTTAAAAAACCGTGAAGACGATTACTACACTTCCTATATGTTAGGTATTGCCAAATTCAAGGTCTTGCATCTGGCTTTCCAGCAAGCGAAAGCCAAAAAAGACAAAAAACAAATGACTGTGATTCTGGGCTTGATTCTGGAAGAAGTAAGGATGAATTTTGAAAAGTGTGTCAAGGAAGGACCGGGGCCAGCTGACAACTTTAATTGTTCATTTGACTATGATTTGACCAGCGATCCCAAGTCCGCTTTAAAAGCGTTAATGAGCCAAAAGCCGAAACAAAAATTTATTCTCGGCCTTCCTGATAATCAAGACAAGGATCCAGGCAACAAAAAACCGAGTGGCAAGAAACCGGATAAAAAAGGACCGCCTCAACTAAGCCCGGGTGAAAAGAAAGAAGCCAGTCAGGGCGGAGCCAAGAAGGTAGGATAATGATGAATTGGGAAGTTTTTCGATTTTGGAATAACCTTTATTTTGCTGAGCCGGATAAGCTTCAGCTCCTCTGGGTGGTTGCCGCGATGTTCTTGTCGGGGATCATTGTTTGGCTATTTAAACTGTATAATCGACCAGCAAGAACCTACGGTTCAAGGTATCCATTCTTGGGGACAATAAAATTTTTATTTGCGCTGATGCTGACATTATTCCTGTGCGTGGTTGCCTATGCGCAACCCTTCCTTGCTAAGGGTTCGGTTGTCATAAAACGGGGCAGTGTTGAAGTCGCTTTCATTGTTGATTATTCCGCGTCCATGTTTCTTAAGGATACTGGTCGGGCAAGGATTGACATTGCCGGTAGAGAAATAATGAAAACCGTATCGGGAGAGATAATTAAAGAAGGCGACAGGGCGGCCATTTTCATTTTCGGCAAAATTGCTTCGCCGAGAATTTTCTTAACGCGAGATTTAAGTAATTTCGCCAACGAAGCTGATAAAATCGGTCGACCGGACACATTGCTATATAACGACCTTTACTGGGGTTCTGCCGTCGGAACTACCTTTCAAAGGGTTTATCAATCATTAGATAGGCAGGATATGATTGCTGAATTTCACAAGGAGTCCAAAGATTGGTTGTTTCGTCCCAGGCGGGACCGGCTGGTTATCTTTCTAAGCGATGGCGATTTCTTTAATTATGGTGACGATGAGGGAGCCAAAGTAAGGGCAGAATTGGAGATAAAAAGTTTAAATGAGGCCTTGCTGGAGTTTAGGAAAAGAGGCCTGCTAGTTTATTCGGTGGGAATAGGCACACAATTAGGCGCGCGGCTCTCTGATATTCTCAAGGACTACAAGAAAGGCGGTGAGTATGATCCGAAGATTGAGAAAGAATTAGAGGGGCAATTTTCACGGCTTAATATTTCCAATTTAAATTTTTTGGCAATGGCTACAGGTGGACAGGCGTTTACCATTGAACATTCAAGTGGCGACGCCAACGGATTTATTAAATCAGCGATTGACCGGCATAGAAGCGTGACCATAGAGCCGGTTGTCGAGCAAGACAAACAAGAATTGTGGCTCTTTGTTCTTCTGGGGGCCTTGGTTGTATTTCTGATTGGACTGGTGATTACTAAATTTTGATCCCTCACCCTTTTGAAAGGTGAGGGACTTTTTTATTTGTTCAGATTTTTGTATTGTGAAGTTATGCATGGTTTACGCAACTCAATTCTGGCAACCCTTATTTATTACGATATTTTGGATTTCTCCCTAACATTATTTGAAGTCAATAAGTATTTGATAAATCCCGAACGAATCCGCGAGGGCCCGCAGCGTGCCTCTGATTCGTACGGGATAAATCCAGAACGCTTATCCAAAAATTCCGTTCTGGGGATGATTTCTTTGGGTCTGGTTGCGGAAGATCTTGAGGGTTTGATTGCCAGCGGCCAGATCGGTTCCAAGAATGGTTTTTATTTTTTGCGTGGAAAAGATGTTTTGTATGACCTGCGAATAGAAAGGGAAAAGATAGCCGCTCAAAAGTGGAAGAAATTTTTAAAAATAGCAAAATGGTTTCAGGCCGTGCCTTACTTGAGGGCGATTTTTGTTTCCGGTTCTTTGGCCATTAACAACACGGCACATGAAAGCGACTTTGACGT
>JBBUJJ010000022.1:0-1546 GCA_038054895.1 Patescibacteria group bacterium
ACATGCTTTTGTTCCAGCCCCGGCCCCATGAATCTCTGGAATTGCAGTTTGCTGTTGAAAAGAAACGCCGGTGAGTCGGAAGTAATAAATGAGATACGTTTATTTTTTGTGCATAAAAACGCAACATTCATTTGTGAAAGTATTTTTGTTATCTCGGGGATCATTTGAATAACACTCAATTTGTGAGCGTCCTCTTTCCCCTTTTCCCATTCAATGGAGGTTTTGTGTGGCACGCCATGTACAATTTCCATTTGCTTTGCGTGATCAACAACCTGATCAATAAAGTGTTCGATGTTTTCTTTTTGTTTTAGCGTCCGCTGGAGCATAGCAGCTACAAAGGCACAAAAGACGAGATGCTCATATGGTTCGAGTGGAATTTTGTTTTTAATCTTATTCTCGAATATCACAGCGTACTCACTCTCGATTTGGGCAAGAGTTTTCTCGATCACATAGTCGCCTTTAAGAGTATAGAAATCCGTCTCGGCGAGAATGTTTTTTGGAGCTTTTTTCCTCCCAACCTTGGTGTCGCGTTCGAATATCCAAACATACGGCTCATATCCGGCCGGTGTTTTTGGATCGACAAACTGCTTTAGATAGCATTGCGGTATGATGTGCTGGTTTTTTGGTTCAGACATGTGGATAACTTGATTTGTATACTTTCTATTTATTTTCTATAATACTATTATGCTCACAAAAAAGCAAACTCAAGTCCTAGATTTTATAAAGGCTTATATGGCAAAGAACAGCTATGCCCCCTCCCTTGAGGAGATCAAACAGAAATTTAAACTTGCTTCCGTTTCAACCTCTCATTACTACATAAGTAAACTGCAAAATGCCGGCTTTTTGAATAAAGAACATAACCAACCTCGTGCTGTTTCGACTGTAGGATCGAAGCAAATGATAGAGATACCTATTCTCGGAGCAATCGCCGCTGGCGAGCCTATTGAGGCTATAGAAATTCCCGATGAGACTATCACTATTGCAAAAGATGAGATCGGGAAGCAAGGAAAACATTACGCTCTTCGTGTTCAGGGTAGCAGTATGATTGATGAGGGTATTTTTGATGGTGATATTGTCGTAATCCGTAAACAGGATGTTGCAGAAAATGGTCAGACTGTTGTGGCAGTCATTGATGACAATGAAGCAACATTGAAAAAACTGTATCGAGAAAATGGCAAGTTTAGACTGCAACCAGCAAATCCGAGACTATTTCCAATCTATCGTGATGAAGTCGAGGTAAGAGGTGTTGTTGTGAAGATTATTCGCAATCTTGAATCGCAATTGGATCAAGGACAGTCGAGAGATGAAAAGTATGTCCGCAAAATAGATTACTCGTGGGATTATAGAGGTGAAAAAACAAAATCATATACGCACGGAATACATACCTATCCGGCGATGTTCATCCCACAAGTTGGACGAAGATTGTTAGAAACTTACAGCAAAGAGGGCGACACAATTTGTGATATCTTCTGTGGCTCAGGTTCAGCTTTGGTCGAAAGTAGATTGATAGGAAGAAATGCCTACGGCATTGATCTTAATCCTTTGG
>JBBUJJ010000023.1:0-4689 GCA_038054895.1 Patescibacteria group bacterium
TTTCCATAATGCCCGGAAGTAAATGAAGATGCTGGTGGCTGTTAATAAATTGCGGCTTAATGCCTTTTTCTAAAATTTTCTGGATTTGTGCTTCCAATTCTCTCTCTACCTCATCATTTTTGATTAGGCCCAAAACATATCTGACAAAAAATGTTTTGTGATTTTTGGAAAGTTTTATCCCGGAAAGAGATTTTTCTTCAACCAAAACTAGGTGGATACCAATATTAAAATTAGATTTTCGCTGATTTAAGGACCGATTATCGCTGATTGGTGATACGGATTCTCGTTGATTCGGGGTATTTATAATCCGCTCAATCTGAAGTTTTGGAGAGCCGAAATTAATCAATAAGGCTAGTTTATAATCTGATCCCCTCAGATAGTGAAGAACTTGGGTTTTATCATTTTTTGTTAAAAAATCAGACGATTTCAATTCAATTATAATCTTTTCTTCTACAACAATATCGGGCTTGTAGAATCCCACTTTCTCTCCATCGTACAGTAATGCTATATTCTTTTGAGACTCTATGGTAATTCCTTCTTTAATAAGCTCTAATTCTAGGGCCTTTTGATACGCTGACTCTTTATG
The DNA here is from genome assembly GCA_038054895.1 of Patescibacteria group bacterium. Lineage (GTDB taxonomy): Bacteria > Patescibacteriota > Minisyncoccia > 2-02-FULL-40-12 > GWA2-44-9 > 2-01-FULL-41-26. Next base: position 587 of record JBBUJJ010000023.1, read on the forward strand.
CCCAAAACCAAGGGCATTATAAACCTTAAAAATTGCCCCCCTAATTTTATATGTGAGATCTTCATATAGCAGTTCTTTTTTATCCGTGGAAATCAGCTCTTCATCCGCGACAATCCGTTTTATTGCATCGTCAAACGCTTCGCCGTTGGCCATTAATGAGGCGCCGTCAATCAAGCCATTTTTTAACGCAAAAAAAATGCCTTCATTAACGGCCGAATCAATACCCAAATCATCGGCTATTATTTTTACCTTATCCGTTAACTCTTGTCTAAAATGAGTGGATTCCATATGGCGTTTCTTGGACACTGCCATTTTCAATATTGCATGTTTCGGAAACAATATACAAAGGCCGGCCCTTTACCTCATTGAACATTTTATACATATACTCCCCCACTATGCCCAAAACCATCAACTGAACACTGCCTAAAAACAAAACCACTATAACCAACGTCGCCCAGCCGGCAATCAAAGGATTGGGATTAATATAGTGGTCAATGATAACATAGCCGGAAAAAATAATGCTTACAAATAAGACAAAAAGCCCGGCCCAGAAAGCCAAACGCAAAGGAAAAGCTGAAAAAGAAGTGATGCCGCTTAAGACAAGTTTGGTTAATTTTTTAATATTATATTTTGGCTTGCCGGCGCGCCTTGACTCTACGACATAAGGCACATATTTCTTTTTGAATCCTATCCACTGGATCATGCCCCTTAAATATCTTTCCCTTTCCGGCAATTTTTTAAGGGCGTTGACTACCGGTCTTTTATACAAAGCGAAGTCAGAAACATTTCTGAATTCAAGATTTGTAATAGCGCTCATTAGTTTATAAAAAGTTTTTCCCATGGCTTCTCTTAATTTGGAATTCTGCTTGTTGTCCAGGCGTTCACCTATAACAATATCGTGGCCATCCTCCGCGTGTTTGATAAATGCAGGGATTAAATACGGCGGATGCTGAAGGTCGCCGTCCATGGTCAAAACCATGTCTCCTTGAGCAAAATCAATTCCAACATTAAAAGCCGCTTGATGGCCAAAATTCCTTGAAAGTTTAATAACCTTAAATTTAGGATCTTGATCGGTAGCTTTTTTGATCAGTTCAAAGGTATTGTCACTTGAACCATCATCCACCAAAATAACCTCGTAATTTTTAGAGGTAGCTTCACCCGCTTTGGTTATCTCTTCAAGCAAAAACGGGATAACCTCTTCTTCATTAAAAAGCGGGATAACTATTGATAAATCTATGTTTTTTGACATTATAATATTGTACCACTTAAACTTGACTTTTAAAACAAACTATACTATAATGTAGGAAGTTCGTCAACCCTGTGCGTTCTTTTCAAAGGAAAGGGGTAGCAAGTGCTACTAAAGCTTTTCTGGGAGTGTTTGACCGTTTGGTCTGTGTCCCCGACATCGCTTGAGGGGGCGCAGGCAATTTTAGCACATGCGGCCGGTGAAAACAGTCCGAGTGACCCCGGAATCGTTAACGAGTATAACGCGGAGCTAATTCGGGAGCTCTATCAAGAGCTCAAAATTCCGGTAATCGCTCAAGGAGAGCTGAAGCTCTATTTGAGTGATATTCCCGAGGCGGTGTTCAGTCCAAGGCAGGCAGAGACGGCACCAAACTACATGAACACCTACAACATAGCACTTTGGCAGAAAACCGAGTGCGACAAACTGGGAGTTCAGAAGGTGGTGTTGGTCTCGTACTACCCGCATTATTGGCGGGCGGTCAAAGCGACGGAGAAAGTCGGCTTGATCGTGCTCGTGCCGTCCGGATTGATAGAAATCTTCGATCCCAACAACAGCCAAGTGTGGGCTCGCTACAAGTGGGTCAACCGCCTCTACGAGTTTCTCGTAGCTCGCCCTTTCTCACTCTTAAAGGGATGGGCCTAAAGCTCGTGAAGAGTCCGGCTACCGTCAAGGTGGTTGTCACTCCTCGCGGGCTCTTTATTTTTTAAAATAAATACAAATAGAACATAGCACCCAAAACACCCAATAAAAGATCCAGTGCGGTATCAGAGAAAGAAGATGGTGTTATGTGGTATTTAAAATTCTTTTCAAGAAATTTCTTTGCCTTTTCATTCCTATTAATAATCAGTTCGTATATTTCCCACAGAATACTGAACATTAAAACAGTTAACAAAACAGGTTTTTTATCCAAAAAATTTAAAAACAAAGCCGCCAAAATAAAACCTCCTACAAAATGTGATGCTTCATATAGCCAATACAGTTTCTTTCCTCTATGGCTAAGAATTATATTTATGGAGACCAAAATAATTATTGAGAGAAGTGGAGTTAATAAATTCATATTTTGGAGCAGTCAAAAACATATGACTCTATCTTTTTATCCTGGAACTTTTTTAGCAAAGGACATCGAGAAATCAACGGCCAATATCTTCCGCTTTTTTCAATAGCCGGAAAATCAACAATCATATATTGGCCACGATATGCCTCTATCTTGGGAGTATAGTCCCGTTTTGGCGCTGTATAAAATCTTGAATCATATTTGCCGTTCAAATGCAGATAATAAGCTCCAATGTCGTAGTATGTAATAATCCCGTTGATAGTATCGTTTGAGTTTACATATTCAATTGCTTCCTTGGCAACCTTATCTACGCTTCCATACAGAGTCCCGAAAAGATATTCGCTGTCAAATAAAATATTATAACCAAACCCGGAAACAATAAAAACGACTAAAAATATTTTTTTATTTTTAGCTAAGGCGATTCCGACTATGGAGATTAGAGCCACTAGCCAGCTTAGCAATATGAACCAGGCCGAAAAATAAAAACCGGAAGGCCCAGAACCGCCGGTAAATGGAATAAGGAAGCCGAAATCAAAAGATTTAACCTTGTCAACATAAGCAGTTTTTGGATTCAACGGCAAAACTTCGTGAGGTAAAGACAAAACCACAAAAGACAATAAAACAAAGACGACACAGGTTACAACATAAACTTTCTTAGTTGATTTGATTTCCAATAAATCATGTATCACTTGAGCACTTATCAAAACCGATGGAATAATCAGAAACATAAAATACCTTTCTATGGTAAGGGTAGAAAAATCGAATAAGACCAGATAAAAGACTAAATTAAAAAATAAATATATAAACCAAATTTGGTATTTCTTTAATAAGTCCTTTTTGAAAAACCCGTAGATAGCCAGCAAAGTCAGAAGCGGCGACAGCCACACCAATGATTTAAATACCTTGAAAATCAAATCAAAGTAGGCCCGCGAGGCAAAATTCAAGCTATTAAAGTGCTTCGCATAGTCAATTATTTTTCCAGAGTTAGAAGCATAAAAATAGTAAAATAACGAACCGATAGCCAAAAATCCAAAAACCCATGGCCACAATCTATAAAAAATTTGTTTAACACTTCCCCCTCTTAAATAATAGACTCTTAATCCTTGGTCAAGAATAAGAACCGCAACAAACAATAAAAAGCTTAACTTGGTCAGAAATCCTCCGACAACGGCAAGGCCCAATAAAACAAACCATCGCTTTCTCATTTTACCCTCTTCCAAAATGTGCAGATAGGCATAATAAGTAAGCAAAATAAAAAACGGCAATATCGCCCCATCGATATCAATTTGCAGATTGGCTATCAGGCCGTAAACATTAATCGTGAAAAGCCCGACAGCAATCAAGGCAATTTTTTTATTTTTGCTAATCTTAAGTGAGATAAAATAAATTAATATTAAATTCAGAAAACTGAAAATGATAGGCACGATTCTCAAATTATCAAATCCGAAAACTCGTCCCGCAAGCTTATAAAAATATTCCGGTAAGGGGGGGTGGGGGCTTGAAAGGTCTCCAAAGAAAGGATTGGCAATACTCGCCCATCTGTATTCATCCTGATGGTATATCTGGTTAAAACCCAAAAACCTTGTGAAAATAAATATCGCAAAAATAATCCAGAGCCACTTATTATTTTTAAGAAAGTTAGTCATTCTTTTTTAAAACGAAGAGTATCGAGACGCCAAAAGGAAAACTGAAAAATTTCAAAAAATGGGTTTCAAGGTTAAAAATAAAATAAAAGATGCTATTCAAAAGCCGATTATTGATATCAAAATCCGACTCCCTCTCCCTTAAATTAAACCATTTAGA